>NZ_JAYRPE010000007.1:0-56955 GCF_041911315.1 Xanthobacter sp.
GCCGGGCGGGCGGGCGGCAGCGGCGCGCTGGGAGGCGGCGCGATCACGTCAGGTTCTTCCGCCGCCGGGGCTGGCGCCGCCGCGGCCGGAGCGGGAACGCCCGGGGCACCGGGCTGGGCCGCATGGGCCGGATCAGGCTGGGTCACCAGCATGCCGAAGGGGCCCGTGCGCGGCGGCGGTCCCCCGGTCATGCCGCGGTTGCGCGCGTTGCGCTCCCACACCGGAGTATATTTGCTGACGAGGCTGGCGTAGCGCCCCTCGTTCATGTTGGCGATGATGTGCGTCGGATCGCCGAAGATCGCGGCCTGCGGACAATAGCTCACCGTGCAGCCGGAGAAATCCACCAGCGCGGAAGCGACGAGGCCGTAGGGGTCCTGCTCCAGCGGCCGACGCCAGGCGATGATCCGCTCGGTCAGGTAGTCGGCCTTGCGGCGGCGCACGAATTCGAAGGCGTCCTCGACCAGCGCCATGCGGGCGCGCACCATGGCGCGGGCGGCGGCCACCGTGTCCGGCCGCTCGAACAACACCGCCTCGCACACCCCCGTCAGGGATGGATCGGCGCCGATGCAGCCGAGGGCCGGCGCCTGCGCGGCTGCGGAATCAAGGCCGGCGGCGCGGGATTCCAGCGAGCGCGCTTCCGAGATGGCGGCAGCCTGGATGATCTGCTTGACCATGGCGCTGCCCACCGACAGGCCACCCAGCAGGATGCCGATGAGCACGAGCAGGGTCAGCGGGTTTTCATTGGGCTCCGACCGCACGAACAGCACGAAGACGAACACCGCCCCGATGACCATGGCCGCGAGCACGACCCAGCCCGGCACATCGAAATTGCTGTTCAGAATGCTGAGCGTCCGGTTCATCCATTCCAGCATGACGCCCTCCGCGACGCAGCCCTTGGGACGCGGGCGAACGCCTGCGTCCCTGTTCCGGTTCCCGCCCCCACGATACGCCTACGGCTGCCGGTCGGGGCGCGGATCATTGTCCGGTCCGCCGCACAAAGGCAACGCGGCGCACCGGCGCGCAATTCCCATGGTAAAGGAAAACCCGTTCCCCGGCCGCGAAGCCGCCCGGTGTTCCCGGCGGCTGCGTTCAGTGGGGCCGAAGCGCGGAGGCGTCGAAGCCTCCGTAGAGATAGATCACCGCGACAGCGACCAGAAAGACAGCAAGCGCAGTGCGCGCGACGCCCCAGCAGGAGCGGCGATGGGCATAACCTTGGCTGAGATCCATGATGGATAGCGGCTCTTTCGACGAGTCCCCGCGGCACGACGAGCGTCCCGCAACGCAACATTCATTAAGAATTTATGAACGTCCCGGCAAGCCCTGCGTCATGCTTCCTGCGAACGGCTCGCATGCGAGAGCCGGGACTGCCGCAATCCACAGGCCGCCGGATCGGGAGGCGCCGGGTTTGCCCATGCGAAAATGCGCGCAGATGGGGTAGGACTTCCCCATGACCGAGAGCCGCCCCTCCGATTCGACCGCCAGCCCTTCCCCTCTGCCCGACGATGAGGCCGCCGCGGCGCTGCTCCTGCGTCTCGCGGGCGAGGCCGGGCCGGGCAAGAGCATCGGCCCCATGGATGCGGCGCTGGCGCTGATGCCGAAGGACGAATGGCAGCGGGCGCTGCCGGTGGTGCGCCGCGTCGCCGTCCGCCTCGCGCTGGAGGGCCGGCTGATGATCTATCGCAAGGGCAAGGCGGTGGACCCGGCCGATTTCCGCGGCGTCTACCGCATCGGCCTGCCGCGCGACGAATAGCTTACGGCGCCGGAAACAGCGCGCTGGTCTTGCCCGAGAGATAGTAGGCGACGAGACCCACCCACTCCTTGATCGACACATCCGCCATGTCGAGTCCGACCGCCGTGCGCGAGAAGGTCTCGTTGAGCTGGTTCGGGCCGGCGGTACGGAAATCGACGGGATAGGGGATCACGTCGAAGCCCACCTTACGGAAGCAGCCGACCGCACGCGGCATGTGGAACGCGCTCGTCACCAGCAGCCAGCGCTCGCCCGGCTTGGGCGTCAGCAATTCCTTGGCAAACTCCGCATTTTCCGCGGTGTTGCGGGATTTCACCTCGTATTCCACACGGTCCGGGGCGATGCCGAGGTCCGGCAGCGTCATCTG
The DNA here is from genome assembly GCF_041911315.1 of Xanthobacter sp. NCBI lineage: Bacteria > Pseudomonadati > Pseudomonadota > Alphaproteobacteria > Hyphomicrobiales > Xanthobacteraceae > Xanthobacter > Xanthobacter sp. Next base: position 2,115 of record NZ_JAYRPE010000007.1, read on the forward strand.
CATCATCCGCGCCTCCGAAGCGACGCCGTCGGAGAACAGCTGTCCGCTGCCGCCGATGAACGCGAGGCGCGCCTCCGGGTGCTTCCGCGCCAGGGCGCCGAAAGCAATGGCCCGCTCCCCGGCATTGGCGAAGGCGGGGACGCCGCGCGCCAGCCCCACCTCCGGCACCTCCGCCCCGCCCAGGAGGACCACGCCGGTGATCGGCTCATCGCCCCGGTAGATGGGAAAGCGCTCCTCCAGCGGGTTGAGGAGATAATTGGACACCGGCGAGAAGCCCAGCACCCCCCAGCCGACAATGGAAACGGCGAGAAGCCCCAGTCCCCACCGCCGCCCGCTGGCGAGCGCCAGAAAGAGGCCGAGGCCGCCAAGCAGCATCAGCAGGTTGGACGGCGCGACGAGGAACCAGAACATCTTGGAGGCGGCGAAAAACGAATCCATTCCACCCTCTGGGAGCGCCCCGTGGCGCCGGTCAGGCCAGCTCCACCACCTTGCCTTCGCGCAGGGTGACGCGCCGGTCCATGCGGGCGGCGAGGTCGAGATTGTGGGTGGCGATCAAGGCCGCCACCCCGGTGGCCCGCACCAGCTCCGACATGGCGCCGAACACGTGGTCGGATGTCTTGGGATCGAGGTTGCCCGTGGGCTCGTCCGCCAGCAGCAGCCGCGGCGCGTTGGCGAGCGCGCGGGCGATGGCGACGCGCTGCTGCTCACCGCCCGACAGTTCCGAGGGGCGATGCGTCAGGCGTGCGCCGAGGCCGAGATAGGAGAGCAGCTCCTTGGCCCGCGTCTCCGATTCCTTCTTGGCGAGGCCGCGGATCATCTGCGGCATGGCCACGTTCTCCAGCGCCGTGAACTCGGGCAGGAGATGATGGAACTGGTAGACGAAGCCGATGGAGAGCCGGCGGATGCGCGTGCGCTCGGCATCCGGCAGGCGGGCGGTGGGCGCGCCGTCGATGAACACCTCTCCGGCGTCCGAATGCTCCAGCAGTCCGGCGATGTGCAGCAGGGTGGATTTTCCGGAGCCGGACGGCGCCACGAGGGCCACCGATTGCCCCTGGGCGATGCCGAGGTCGGCACCGCGCAGGATTTCCAGCGCCCCCTGCCCCTGCGCATAGCGCCGTACGACGCCGGCCAAAGCCAGCGCGAACTGGGGACGGGAGCCGGTGCCGGGGCCGCGGCCGCGACCTTCGGGCGGGGTGGGCATGTCCATCACTCGTACCTCAGGGCTTCCACCGGATCGAGCCGGGCGGCCCGCCAGGACGGATAGAGCGTGGCCAGGAACGAGAGCGCCATTGCCATCAGCACCACGGAGGAGGTTTCGCCGAAATTCATCTGCGCCGGAAGGCGGGACAAATAATAGAGCTCGGGCGAGAACAGCTCCGTGGCGGTGAGCCAGGAGATGAACTGTCGGATGCTCTCGATGTTGAGGCACACGATCACGCCGAGCAGCAGGCCCGAGAGCGTCCCCACCACGCCGATGGAGGCGCCGGTGATGAAGAAGATGCGCATGATGGAGCCCTGCGTCGCGCCCATGGTGCGCAGGATGGCGATGTCGTGCCCCTTGTCCTTCACGAGCATGATGAGGCCGGAGACGATGTTGAGCGCCGCCACCAGCACGATCAGCGTGAGGATCAGGAACATCACGTTCCGCTCCACCTGCAGCGCGCCGAAGAAGGTGGCGTTCCGCACCCGCCAGTCCACGAGATAGACCGGCCGCTCCGCCGCGCTCTGGATGGCGGCACGCAGTTCGCCCACGTCGTCGGGATTGTCGAGGTAGACCTCGATGGCGTTCACGTCGCCGTTGCGGTTGAAATAGGCCTGCGCCTCCGGCAGCGGCATGAAGACGAAGGCGCTGTCGTATTCCGACATGCCCACCTCGAACACCGCGGCGATCTTGTAGACCTTGATGCGGGGAGAGGTGCCCATGGGCGTGACCGCGCCGCGCGGGGCGACGAGGGTGATGTTATCGCCCGCACGCAGGGACAATTGGTCGGCGAGGCGCTTGCCGATGGCGATGCCCTGCCCCTGGTCGAAATTCTCCAGCGTGCCCTGGCGGATGTTGTGGGCGACAGACGGCAGGCCGCGCAAGTCCTTCTCCGCCATGCCGCGCACCAGCACGCCCGAGGCGCCGAAGGGCGATGAGGCGAGCGCCTGCCCTTCCACCAGAGGCACGGCGATGCGGATGCCGTTGAGCGCGGCGATGCGCTGGGCCACCGCCTTGTAATCGGTGAGCGGCGATTCCAGCGGCTGCACCAGCACGTGGCCGTTGAGGCCGAGGATCTTGCCCAGCAGCTCCTGCCGGAAGCCGTTCATCACCGCCATGACGATGATGAGCGTCGCCACCCCCAGCATGATGCCGAGGAAGGAGAAGCCGGCGATGACGGAGATAAAGCCCTCCTTGCGGCGGGCCCTGAGATAACGCAACGACAGCATCCACTCGAACGGCGCGAAGGGGCGCGTACCGGTGGTGTCCCCGCCTGCCCTCGCCGCCGCCGCATGGGTTGCCGTCATGCCTTCAGCCTCTCCACAATGTCGCTCGGGGCGATCAGCTCGCGCGAGCCGTCCACCCGGCGCTTCAGTTCCACCTTGCCCTCGGCGAGGCTCTTCGGCCCGACCAGGATCTGCCACGGCAGGCCGATGAGATCGGCGGTAGCAAACTTGGCGCCAGCGCGCTCCTCGGTGTCGTCGTACAGCACGTCGTAGCCGGCAGCGGTCAATTCCGCGTAAAGGGCGCCGCAGGCCGCCTCGGTCGCGCTGTCCCCGACCTTGAGGTTCAGGATGCCCACCTGGAAGGGCGCGACCGCGTCCGGCCAGATGATGCCGTTCTCATCGTGAGACGCCTCGATCATGGCCGCCACGAGGCGCGAGGGGCCGATGCCGTAGGAGCCCATGTGGATGGTGTGCTCCTTGCCGTCCGGGCCGAGCACCTTGGCGCCGAAGGGCTCGGAATATTTGGTGCCGAAATAGAAGATGTGGCCCACCTCGATGCCGCGCGCGGCGAGACGGCGGTCTTCCGGGATGGCCTCGAAGGCGGCCGTGTCGTGCTTCTCGGAGGTCGCGGCATAAAGCTGCGTCCAGCGGTCGAACACGCCCTGGAGGCCGGCGGGATCGTCGAAGTTCACGTCCGCGGGGGGCGGCGCCATGTCGAGATAGTCGCCATGGCAGAACACCTCGCTCTCGCCGGTGGAGGCGAGGATGATGAACTCGTGGGAGAGGTTGCCGCCGATCGGTCCCGTGTCCGCCACCATCGGAATCGCTTTCAGGCCCATGCGGGCGAAGGTGCGCAGATAAGCGACGAACATCTTGTTGTAGGAATGGCGGGCGCCGGCCGCGTCGAGATCGAAGGAATAGGCGTCCTTCATCAGGAACTCGCGCGAGCGGTAGACGCCGAAGCGCGGGCGCACCTCGTCCCGGAATTTCCACTGGATGTGGTAGAGGTTGAGGGGCAGCGCCTTGTACGACTTCACATAGGCGCGGACGATCTCGGTGATCATCTCCTCGTTGGTGGGGCCGAACAGCATCTCGCGGTCGTGCCGGTCGCGGATGCGCAGCATCTCCTTGCCGTAGTCGTCATAGCGGCCGCTCTCGCGCCAGAGGTCCGCCGACTGGATGGTCGGCATCAGCATCTCGATGGCGCCGGCGCGATTCTGCTCCTCGCGGATGATGTTGCAGACCTTGTTCAGCACGCGCAGGCCGAACGGCAGCCAGGCGTAGATGCCGGCCGATTCCTGCCGGATCATGCCGGCGCGCAGCATCAGCCGGTGCGAGACGATCTCCGCCTCCTTGGGCACCTCGCGCAGAATGGGAAGGAAATAGCGGGACAGTCGCATCGGGTGGCTCGGACTTTTCGTGCGGAGGGAAATCAGGCTGGCGGGAGTGAAAGCGGAAGGGCGGCCAAAACACAAGGGCAGTGGCGCGAATGCGGTGCCATGCAACCATATTGCGACGCAGCGAACGACTTATTGCGGCGCAAGGATGACAAACGACAGATTCTTGTTCTATTTTCCCCCCGCACAAGAAAGGGGACCGTCACCGGCCGGCCAGACGGCGGTGAATGCGGTTCAGGTCTCGGGAGGAGAGGTAAGAAAAAGCCGACCGACGGCCGCCTTTAATGGCGCATACGGAATCGGCATCACGGATTGGCCGCGCAGCCCCCAAAGCGGACTTAGATCTGCAGGCAGCGCTGGAGCCGTGGATTAAAAAAGGCGAGGCCCGCTCGGGGCCTCGCCTTTTTCTTTTGGGGCTTGGCGGTCGCACGACGAGACCTCTCCGCATCACTGATCGTCATCCCCGCCTTGTGCGGGGGATCCACGGTTCGGCCGGGGCGGCTCTTTCCATGATGCACCGGACGAACGGCAAGGTGGATCGCCCGGACGAGCCAGGCGATGACGGCGAATCTGTGCGCTAATAATTCTCCCAGAGCCCAGGGCTGGCGATCTCCGCGAGGTTTCCGTCCGGATCCCGGAAATAGAGGCTCGTGGAGCCCTTCGGCCAATGCACCTCGCCCTCGATGGCAACACCGTGCGCGGTGAGGTGCGCGCGCCAGCGTTCCATGTCGGCGGCTTCGGCGGAAAAGGCGAAGTGCAGGCGGCCGGCGCCATCGTGCGGGGGAATCGCGCCGCCGAAGGGCAACGCGATGGCCGCGTCGGCCGATCCGCGCAGGAACAGCAAAAGCACGGTGCCGCCGACCGGATAGGCGGCGAAACGCGCATCGGCCAGCATGGGCACGAGGCCAAGCACGCCTTCGTAGAAGCCGCGCGCCCGGTCGAGGTCGTCAACATAGAGGCCGGTTTCCAGCACCCGGCCGAGGGGCGGCGCGGTGCGCGCGGTCCCCTGCCCGTCAGGCATGACGCGGGCTCACCACAAGTTGAGCGTGGCGCGGGCTTCCTCGGACATGCGGCCCTGGTCCCACGGCGGATCGAAGGTGATGTCCACCTTCACGTCCGAGATGCCGGGCACGGCCGCGACGGCGCTCTCCACCATGCCGGGCAGTTCGGCGGCGGCGGGGCAGTTCGGCGTGGTGAGCGTCATCTCGACAGCAACGGTGCGGGCATCCGAGATATCGACCTTGTAGATCAGGCCAAGCTCGTAGATGTCCACCGGGATTTCGGGATCGTAGACCGTCTTGAGGGCGATCACGATGTCGTCGGTGAGCCGCGCAAGCTCCGCCTCCGGGATCGGAGACTGAATCTGCGGCTGGTTCGGCGCCTCGATCGACTTGGTATCGGTCATGCGAACAAATCCTGCGCCTTGACGAGGGCGTCAAAGAGACGGTCCACGTCGGCGCGCGTGTTGTAAAGAGCAAACGATGCGCGGCATGTCGCTGTCGCACCATATCGGGCCAAAAGCGGCTGTGCGCAATGGGTGCCGGCCCGTACCGCGACACCGTAGCGGTCGATGATGGTGGCCACGTCGTGGGGATGGGCGCCCTTCATCTCGAAGGAAATGATGGCGCCCTTGTCCGCCGCCGTGCCGATAATCCGCAGGGAATTCAACGCCCTCAAGCGCTCGTGGGCATAGGCCGAGAGATCGTGCTCGTGGGCGGCGATGCGCTCGCGGCCGATGGACTGGACATATTCCATTGCAGCGCCAAGGCCGATGGCCTGAACGATTGGAGGTGTTCCAGCCTCGAAACGGTGCGGAGGTACCCCGTATGTGACGGTCTCCTCCGTCACCTCGCGGATCATCTCGCCGCCGCCCTCATAAGGCGGCATGGCCTCCAGCAGTTCCTTCCTGCCGTAGAGCAGGCCGATGCCGGTGGGGGCATAGAGCTTGTGGCCGGTGACGGCGTAGAAATCGACGTCGAGGTCGCGCACGTCCACCGGCATGTGGACGATGGCCTGGCAGCCATCCACCACCACCTTGGCGCCCACCGCATGGGCCGCCGCCGCGATCTCCTTGATGGGCGTCACCGTGCCCAGCACGTTGGACATGTGGGTGATGGCGACGATCTTGGTGCGCGGACCGAGCAGCGCCTTGAAGGCGTCGAGGTCGAAGGAGCCATCCTCCCGCACCGGCGCCCACTTGATGACGGCGCCCTTGCGCTCGCGCAGGAAGTGCCACGGCACGATGTTGGAATGGTGCTCCATGATGGAGAGCACGATCTCGTCGCCCGGCTCGATGGACTGGCCGAGGGAGGAGGCCACCGTGTTGATGGCGCCGGTGCCGGAACGGGTGAAAATGATCTCGTCGATGCTGCCGGCGTTCAGGAAGGCGCGCGCCGTCTCGCGGGCATGCTCGAACGCCTCGGTGGCGGCGTTGGCGAGATAGTGGAGGCCGCGATGGACGTTGGAATATTCCCGCTCATAGGCGGTCACCATGCGGTCGATGACCTGCCGCGGCTTCTGCGCCGAGGCGGCATTGTCGAGATAGGTGAGCGGATGGCCGTTCACCTCCAGCGACAGGGCCGGAAAGTCCGCGCGCACCCGCTCCACGTCGAAGGAGCCATTGGCGACGGCGGGGTGGGGCTGGGTCATGGCCAAATCCTTCTGGCAACACTCTCAATGAAACGGCGTATCGCCCTCATCGGCCAACGGGAGCCTGGGGCGCACGAACCTTTTGTCGCTGTCACCCTCCGGCTTGTCCGGAGGGTCCACTCATCCGCTGGTCCCGGCGGCGGGGTGGATCCCCCGCACAAGGCGGGGGATGGCGGGGCGCGGAGGCGGTTTCAGCAGCGACGGCCTACGCCGCCCGCTTCTCCAGCCACCCGCTGATCCGCTCGATCAGCAGGTCGCGCAGGTCCGCATTCTCCACATATTCCACCGCCTCGCCGAGGAAGGCCTGGATGAGGAGCATCTCGGCTTCCTTCTCCGGCAGGCCGCGCGAGCGCAGGTAGAACAGCATGGAGCGGTCGAGGGCTCCGGCGGTGGCACCGTGGCCGCACTGGACATCGTCCGCGAAGATTTCCAGCTCCGGCTTGTTGTCCATCTCGGCGCGGTCGGAGAGGAGGAGCGACTGGCTCATCATCCGCCCGTCGGTCTTCTGGGCGGCGCGGCGCACCACGATCTTGCCCTGGAACACGCCGTGGGCGTCGTCGGCGAGCACGGTCTTGAACAGCTCGCGGCTCTCGCCCCCCGCCACCGCATGATCGATGACAAGGGTCGTGTCCGAATGCTGGCGGCCACGGGCGAGGGTCGCGCCGCGGATACCGGCATGGGCGCCTGTGCCCTCGAAGCGGCCATAGACGTTGTAGCGCGCCAGCGCCGCGCCCTGGGCGAGGGCGAACAGGTTCAGCTTCGCCTCGCGTCCCAGCTCCAGCATGAGGGTGCCGAAGTGGAAGGCGGCGTCGCCCTCCTCCTGGATGCGCACGAGGTTCACGACCGCACCGTCGCCCACCACCAGCTCCACCGCGTGGTTGGATTGGTAGGTAACGCCATCACGCCCGGCGAAGGACTCCACCAGCGTCACCTCGGCGCCTTCGCCCACCACCACGACAGTGCGGGTGAAGCCGGAGACGGCTTCGCCGCCCGGAAAGGCATGGGCGATGTGAACCGGCCGCGCCGCCTTCGCCCCGGCATCCACGCGGAGCGCGACGCCCTCGCCGAGGAAGCCGGTGTTGAGGGCCAGCGGCCCGTCATAGCGGCTCGGCGACAGGGCATTGATGCGATCAGCGAGCGGATCGCCGGCAGCGATGGCGGTGTCCAGCGGCAAGGCGGTGACACCTTCCGACAGCGCCGCGAAGTCCGAGCCGGCGCGGGAGAGCACGCCGTTCACGAACAGGATGCGCCCGGCATTGGGCACGGCCGGCACGAATGGCGCAGCTTCCAGATCCTCCACCGTGCCCGGCGCGGGGGCGCGATTGGGGACCTCGCGGATGGCGGCGCGCAGGTCGGTGTACTTCCACTCTTCCACACGGCGGCTGGGCAGGCCGTGGGAGAGGAAGGCATCGCGGGCGGCGCGGCGCAGCTCGGCGATACGCCCCTGCCCCGCCTCGGTGGCGATCGACGCCTCGAGCGCGGCGGCGATGGCCTCTTCCGCCGCCGTTCGGGCGGGTCGGACGTTGATGGTCATGGTGCCGTCCTTCACGCCGCGTCCTGCGCGTAGGCCGCGTAGCCCGACTCTTCCAGCTCCAGCGCCAGCTCCGGCCCGCCGGAGCGGACGATGCGGCCCTTGTGCATCACGTGCACCACATCCGGCACGATATGGTCGAGCAGGCGCTGATAATGGGTGATGACCAGCATGGAGCGCTTAGGGCTGCGCAGCGCATTCACGCCGTGAGACACCACCTTGAGCGCGTCGATGTCGAGGCCGGAATCGGTCTCATCCAGAATGCAGAGCTTGGGCTCCAGCAGGGTCATCTGGAGGATTTCGTTGCGCTTCTTCTCGCCGCCCGAAAAGCCGACATTGACGCCGCGCCGGAGCATGTCCTGCGAGATGCCGAGGTCCGGCGCCTTCGCGCGCACCAGCTTCAGGAAGTCGGGGGTGGAGATTTCCTCCTCGCCGCGCGCCTTGCGCTGGGCGTTCATGGCCGCGCGCAGGAAGGTCATGTTGGCGACGCCGGGGATCTCGATGGGATACTGGAAGGCGAGGAAGACACCCGCTGCCGCCCGCGCGCTGGCGTCGAGCGCGAGCAGGTCCGCGCCGTCGAAGCTCACGCTGCCGTCCGTCACCTCATAATCGGGCTTGCCGGAGAGGACGTAGGAGAGCGTGGACTTGCCGGAGCCGTTCGGCCCCATGATGGCATGCACCTCGCCATCCGGGATGGTGAGGTCGAGGCCCTTGAGAATCTCGTTCTCGCCGATGCGGGCGTGGAGATTGCGGATTTCGAGCATGGTCGGTCCTTGAAATGTCGATCCGCGCGGCTGCGCCCCGAAGGACGCGCTGCGCGAGAAAGGGGGAGGCCGGCGGCGCGCCGGCCGGTTCGTCAGCCCACCGAGCCTTCCAGGCTCACGGCGATCAGCTTCTGCGCCTCGACCGCGAACTCCATGGGCAGTTGCTGGAGCACGTCGCGCACGAAGCCGTTGACGATGAGCGCCACCGCCTCCTCCTGCGAGAGCCCGCGCTGGAGGCAGTAGAACAGCTGGTCCTCGGAGATTTTGGAGGTGGTCGCCTCGTGCTCGAACTGGGCCGAGGCGTTCTTGGCCTCCATGTAGGGCACGGTGTGCGCCCCGCAGAGATCGCCGATGAGGAGCGAGTCGCAGTTGGTGAAGTTGCGCGCGCCGGTGGCCTTGCGATGGGCGGACACCAGTCCGCGATAGGTGTTGTCCGAGTGCCCGGCGGCGATGCCCTTGGAGATGATCCGGCTCGACGTGTTCTTGCCGAGGTGGATCATCTTCGTCCCCGAATCCACCTGCTGGTGGCCGTTGGAGATGGCGATGGAATAGAACTCGCCCTGCGAGTTGTCGCCGCGCAGGATGCAGCTCGGGTACTTCCAGGTGATGGCCGAGCCGGTCTCCACCTGCGTCCAGGAGATCTTGGAATTGTCACCCCGGCAGTCGCCGCGCTTGGTGACGAAATTGTAGATGCCGCCCTTGCCGTCCTTGTCGCCGGGATACCAGTTCTGGACGGTGGAATACTTGATCTCCGCATCCTTCAGCGCCACCAGCTCGACGACCGCCGCATGCAGCTGGTTCTCGTCACGCTGGGGGGCGGTGCAGCCTTCCAGATAGCTCACATAGGCACCTTCATCGGCGATGATGAGGGTGCGCTCGAACTGGCCGGTGTTGCGCTCGTTGATGCGGAAATAGGTGGACAGTTCCATCGGGCAGCGCACGCCCTTCGGCACATAAACGAAGGAGCCGTCCGAGAAGACCGCAGAATTGAGCGTGGCGTAGAAATTGTCGGACACGGGGACCACCGAGCCGAGATACTTCTTCACCAGCTCGGGATGCTCGCGGATGGCTTCCGAGATGGGCATGAAGATCACGCCCGCCTTGGCCAGCTCCTCCTTGAAGGTGGTGGCGACCGACACACTGTCGAACACCGCGTCCACCGCCACCTTCGAGCCGCCCTCGCGCTGGATGCCGAGCAGCGCGTCGCGCTCGCGCAGGGGGATGCCGAGCTTCTCGTAGGTCTTGAGGATTTCCGGGTCGATCTCGTCGATGGACTTCGGCGCCGCTTTGGGGGCCGAGTAATAATAATAGTCCTGGAAATCGATTCTGGGGTAGCTCACCCGCGCCCAGGTGGGCTCTTCCATGGTGAGCCAGCGCCGGTAGGCGTCGAGCCGCCATTCCAGCATCCACTCGGGTTCGTTCTTCCGGGCGGAGATATAGCGAACGGTGTCTTCCGACAGGCCCTTGGGGGCCTTCTCGCTCTCGATGTCGGTGACGAAACCGTACTTGTACTGATCCACGTCGATCGCGCGGACGCGTTCGACGGTCTCCTGAACCGCAGGCATCTCTCTTCTCCTCTCCCACGCGGGGTCAAGGCCCGCGGGTCAAGTCCGTGTGCCGCACATGATGCGCGGCGTAATTCCCCTAACCGCGCAAAGCGCGGCTTAATCCGCTATGCCGCGCGTGAAGCGCGGCTTCTCAGCTGCGGCACGGCCTTTTTCAAGGCTTCGACCGCGGCATCCACATGCTCGATGGTGCTCGACCAGCCGAGCGACAGGCGAATGGCGCCCGCCGCCTCATCTTCCGGCAGTCCCATGGCGAGCAGCACCTGCGAGGCGCCGACCTTGCCGGACGAGCAGGCCGAGCCGGCACTGATGCTTACGTGGGCGAGGTCCAGCGCGATCACCAGTGTCTCGGCCCGAAGTCCGGCGAATGTGACCATGGTGGTGTTGGGCAGGCGATCGGCGCCCGCGCCCACGACCCTCGTACCGGGAACGCCCGCCAGCACCGCCCGTTCCAGACGGTCGCGCAGCACGGCAAGCCGATCCGCCTCGGCGGCAAGCGCTGCTTTCACGGCGGTTGCCGCCGCGCCGAAGCCGACGATGGCCGGCCCGTTCTCGGTGCCCGCGCGCCGGTTGCGCTCCTGCCCGCCGCCGGAGAGCAGCGGCGCGGTGCGATGGTCAGGTCCCGCCGCCACCAGCGCGCCCACGCCGGGGGGGCCGCCGATCTTGTGGGCGGAGAGGGCCAGGAAGTCGGCGCCGAGCGCCGCCATGTCCAGCGGGATGCGGCCGGCGGCCTGCACCGCGTCGCAGAAGACAATGCCGTCCGCCTCGTGCATCAGCCGCGCCGCCTCGGCCACGGGCTGGATCACGCCGGTCTCGTTGTTCGCCGCCATCACCGCCAGCATCGCGCGCCGGCCGGCGGCGCGGTGGCGGGCCAGCGCCTCGGCCAGCGCGGCGAGATCGAGCCGTCCCTCGCCGTCCACCGGCAGGATTTCCAAGGCGTCGGAGGGGAAACGATGGCCCTTGAGCACGGCCGGATGCTCGACGGCGCTTGCGAGCAGCACATCGCAGCGCTTGGCCCGTCCGGCGCTCTCGACTGAGGAATGCAGCGCCAGCGCCGCCGCCTCGGTGGCGCCGGACGTGAAGACCACGCCCCGGACAGGCGCTCCCGCCAACGCCGCGACGGCCGCGCGAGCGGCCTCGATGCGGGCGCGCGCGGCGCGGCCTTCAGCGTGGACGGAAGACGCATTACCGCCCGCATCCAGCGCGGCGACCAGCGCGGCGCGGGCCTCGGGCCGAAGGGGGCTCGTGGCGTTGTGATCGAGATAGGCGCGGCGAGGCACCGGCGGGCGGGAAGCGATGGTCGCCTCAACCGTGCCCGCGATGGTACCCATCTGCCGTGACGCGTCGCCCGCGCTCATCTCCGCCTCCCGGCCGCATGTGCCAAACGCACCCGCGACCCGTGCCAGGCTTGCAATTGCCGGCGATCTCCGTCATAGGTCAAACTTCACCCGTTCTCACAACGCAGCGCCCCTCGGTTCGCGCAGCCGCCGGGAACAAATTAGAATTATTCTAAATAGATAGGTCTCGCGCGTCCGTTAGTCAAGCATTACCGTTCCGGCGTCAAGTCGACAGGGGTCATGCTGACGGGTTCCCGCGCCGGACCCGTCGTCCTATAGGACGGAACGGGCGCGCCGCGCGTCATTGCTACCCAGAGGTTGCAGACTTCCATGCCAGAAGTGATCTTCCCCGGCGAAAAGGGGCGCCTCGAAGGCCGCTACCAGCCCGCCAAGACCCGCAACGCGCCCATCGCCATTATTCTTCATCCGCACCCGCAGTTCGGCGGGACGATGAACAATCCGGTCGTGTACAATCTGTACTACCAGTTCGTGAACCGCGGCTTCTCGGTGCTGCGCTTCAACTTCCGGGGCGTCGGCCGCTCGCAGGGCTCGTTCGACCATGGCCAGGGCGAACTTTCGGACGCCGCCGCCGCGCTCGACTGGGCGCAGTCGGTGAACCCGGACGCCCGCGCCTGCTGGATCGCCGGTTTCTCCTTCGGCGCCTGGATCGGCATGCAGCTGCTGATGCGCCGTCCGGAGGTCGAGGGCTTTATCTCCATCGCCGCGCCGGCGAACCTCTACGACTTCTCCTTCCTCGCCCCCTGCCCCTCCTCCGGCCTGTTCGTCCATGGCGACAAGGATGCGGTGGTGCCCACCTCGGCGGTGCAGACGCTGGTGGAGAAGCTGAAGACCCAGAAGGGCATCGTCATCGAGCAGCAGGTGGTGCCCGGCGCCAACCACTTCTTCGACGGCAAGACCGAGGATCTGATGGGCGTGGTCGGCACCTATCTCGACAAGCGCCTGCCCGGCACCCGCAAGGACAGCGCCGCCTGATTTCGGCTCATTCCGCTTGAACGGCGCGCTTCGGCGCGCCGTTTTTGTTTGGGGGGTGGGTCTGGAGCCAACCGTGCTCCCTCTCCCCTTGCGGGAGAGGGCTGGGGTGAGGGGTATTTCTCCGCTCGCCCAACACTGCGAGGACCGGGCACCAGCCCCCTCACCCCCAACCCCTCTCCCGCAAGGGGAGAGGGGAGGCACAGGCCCCTCACGGCCGGAACAGAACTCCACCCGTCATCGGCGCGGCCACCCCGGTGGTGGTCGGAAACGTCAGCGGCAGGCCCCGCAGCGAGCGCGCGGCGAGATAGCCGAAGGCGTGGGCCTCCAGCGCATCGCCGGACCACCCCACCCGATCGGCCGTCCGCACCTCTGCCCCCAAGCGCTCCGCCAGCATGGCGAGCAGCGTCGGATTGCGCGCGCCGCCCCCCGCGACGATCCACACCGCCGGAGGCCGCGGCAGGAACGGCACGATGGCCGCGACCGTCGCCGCCGTGAGCGCCGTCAGCGTCGCCGCGCCATCCTCGACGGACAGGCCCGCCAGCCCCATCCGCTCCCCGACCGCCCGCCGAAAGGCGTTGCGATCCAGCGACTTGGGTGGCGGCAGTTGGAAGAACGGGTCGGCCAGCACCGCCGCGACGCGCTCCTCATCCACTCGTCCGGCGGCAGCCGCGCGGCCATCTGCGTCGAAGGGGACGCCCGTCCGCTCCTTCAGGAAATCGTCGATCAGGGCATTGCCCGGCCCGGTGTCGCAGGCGATAGGCGGAGCAGCCCCATCAATGACCGTGACATTGGCGACCCCACCCACATTCAGCACCGCCACCGGCTGCGGCAGGGTGAGCCGCCGCACCAGTGCCTGATGGAACACCGGCACCAGCGGCGCCCCCTGCCCGCCCGCCGCCACATCCGCTGCGCGGAAATCCGCCACCACTGGGATGCCCAGCGCGGAGGCGAGGCGCTGGCCCTCGCCGATCTGGACGGTGAGGCGCGCATCGGGCCGGTGGATGACCGTCTGGCCGTGGAAGCCCACGAGGTCGATGTCGCCGGGGGTGAGCCGCAGGGGCTCCAGCAGCGCCCGCACCGCTTCGGCATGAAGATCGGTGATGCGCCGCTCGGCCTCCGCCAGCGCGCCCGGCCTATCGTCCCGATGGTTCACGCCCCGCGCATCTTCCATGGCGGTGACGAGGAGCGCGCGGGTTTCGGCGTCAATGGGGCGGGTGATGGCGGAGCCGAGCCAGGCGACGCTTTCCCCGTCGGTCTCGATCAGGGCGGCGTCGATGCCGTCCATGGAGGTGCCGCTCATCAGCCCGACGACACGCATATCCGCCCCCTCGCCTCACGCACATGCATTCTTACGCCGGACCTGATACACCACCGCTCCTTTCCGGCGCGTGAGCGCCAGCCTCAAGCCTCGATTTGTGTGATGACTTCTCCTTCCTTCCGCTCCGACTTCCTGCGCACGCTTCACGAGCGCGGCTATATCCACCAGTGCTCGGACCTCGAGCGCCTCGATGCCAAGGCCGCGGAAGGACCCATCACCGCCTATATCGGCTTCGACGCCACCGCATCGAGCCTGCATGCGGGGCACCTGCTCTCCATCATGATGCTGCGCACCCTCCAGCGCACCGGCCACCGGCCGATCGCGCTCATGGGCGGCGGCACCACCAAGATCGGCGACCCGTCCGGCAAGGACACACAGCGCCAGATGCTCACCGATGAGCAGATCAACGCCAACATCGCCTCCATCCGCAAGGTCTTCGCGCGCTTCCTCGATTTCGACGGCGGCGCGATCATGGAGAACAATGCGGGCTGGCTGGACGAGCTGAAATACATCCCCCTCCTGCGCGAGGTGGGGCCGCATTTCACCATCAACCGCATGCTGACGTTCGATTCGGTGAAGCTGCGCCTGGAGCGCGAGCAGCCGCTCACCTTCCTCGAATTCAACTACATGATCCTGCAGGCCTATGACTTCGTGGAGCTGAACCGGCGCCACGGCTGCATGCTGCAGATGGGCGGCTCCGACCAGTGGGGCAACATCGTCAACGGCATGGAGCTGGGCCGCCGCATGCACGGCGCCGACCTCTTCGCACTGACGACCCCGCTGCTCACCACCTCTTCCGGCGCCAAGATGGGCAAGACCGCCGGCGGCGCCGTGTGGCTCGATGCCGACCTTCTGAGCCCCTACGAGTACTGGCAGTATTGGCGCAATGCGGGCGATGCGGATGTGGAGCGCTTCCTGAAGCTCTTCACCGAGCTGCCGCTGGATGAGATCGCCCGCCTCGCCGCCCTTCAGGGGCAGGAGATCAACATCGCCAAGGAGGTGCTCGCCACCGAGGCGACCGCGCTCCTGCACGGCCGCGAGGCCGCCGAGAAGGCGAAGGAGACGGCCCGTACCACCTTCGAGCAGGGCGCTCTGGCCGTGGACCTGCCCACCGTCGAGCTGCCCCGCGCGAAGCTGGAGGCGGGCCTTCCCGTTGCCAACGCCTTCGTGGAGGCCGGCCTCGTAGCCTCCACCAGCGAGGCGCGCCGCCAGATCAAGGGCGGGGGCCTGCGCGTGAACGACGCCGTTGTGACCGACGAGAAGGCGGTGATCGACCTTGCCGCGCTCACCCCCGAGGGCGTGGTGAAGCTCTCCATGGGCAAGAAGAAGCATGTACTGCTGAAGCCGGTGTGAGGCGCGGGGCCACGCTCTCTTGCCTCGGCCGACTGGAGCGGAGCGGAAGGAGAGCCGTGGCCCAGCGCAACATGACGCCGAAGGCGGCCTTATCCCTTCGGCGTCGCAGTGGATTGCCGGCTTCGCCGACCTTTCCCCTGGACCCCGGCTCGGCGCTCCGGCTGCGCCGTCGCTGGTCCGGGGAACACGTCCTCCCTCCTTCGGCCACAAAGGCCCGCCAAAGACCCGGCGTTGACGGCCCCGTCGCGCTGCCGTAAGCGCACGCCCTTCGCACAGCCACCTGTTTCAACGCATTTTCGTTACGCGAACCGGTACCCCCCTTCGCTGGAAAATGCTTCAGAAAGAACCTGCCTCCCCATGGCCGAGCCCGCGCCGCGCATCTCCTTCGTCTCCCTCGGCTGCCCGAAGGCGCTGGTGGACAGTGAGCGCATCGTCACGCGCCTGCGCGCCGAGGGTTACGAGCTGACGAAGACCCATCAGGGCGCGGACCTCGTCATCGTCAACACCTGCGGCTTCCTCGACAGCGCCAAGGCGGAGAGCCTGTCCGCCATCGGCGAGGCGCTGGCGGAAAATGGCAAGGTCGTCGTCACCGGCTGCATGGGCGCCGAGCCCGAGCAGATCCGCGAGGTGCACCCCAGCGTCCTCGCCATCACCGGCCCGCAGCAGTACGAGAGCGTGCTCGCCGCCGTTCACGAGGCGGTGCCGCCGCAGCACGATCCGTTCCTCGATCTCGTGCCCGAGCAGGGCGTGAAGCTCACGCCCCGGCACTATGCCTATCTGAAGATCTCCGAAGGCTGCTCCAACCGCTGCACCTTCTGCATCATCCCCCAGCTGCGCGGCGACCTCGTCTCCCGCCCCGCCGCCGACGTGCTGCGCGAGGCCGAGAAGCTGGTGAAGGCGGGCGTGAAGGAACTGCTCGTCATCTCGCAGGACACCTCCGCTTATGGCGTCGACCTGCGCTACGCGCCAAGCCAGTGGGGCGACAAGGAAGTGGCGACCCGCTTCCTCGATCTCGCGTCGGCGCTGGGCGACCTCGGCGCCTGGGTGCGCCTGCACTATGTCTATCCCTATCCGCACGTGGATGCGGTGATGGAGCTGATGGCCGCCGGCAAGGTGCTGCCCTATCTGGACATTCCCTTCCAGCACGCGAGTCCCACCGTGCTGAGGCGCATGAAGCGCCCGGCCTCCCAGGAAAAGACCCTCGCCCGCATCCAGGCGTGGCGGGCGGCGGTGCCGGACCTGACGCTCCGCTCCACCTTCATCGTCGGCTTCCCCGGCGAGACCGAGGCGGAGTTCGAGGAGTTGCTCGCCTTCATGGAAGAGGCCGAGATCGACCGCGCGGGCGCCTTCAAGTTCGAGCCGGTGCGCGGGGCGGATGCCAATGCCCTTCCCGATCCGGTGCCGGACGAGGTGAAGCAGGACCGCTACGACCGCTTCATGCGCACCCAGCAGAAGGTCTCGGCGCGGCGCCTGAAGAAGAAGGTCGGCACCCGCCAGCAGGTCATCATCGACTCCGTGTCGCCCGAAGGCGCCATCGGCCGCACCAAGGGCGATGCGCCGGAGATCGACGGCACGGTGAAGGTCTTCTCCCGCCGCCCGCTGCGCGTGGGTGAGATCGCCACGGTGAAGATCGAGGCCGCCGGGCCTTACGACCTCACCGGCACGGCCGTGGGTTTCTGACCCGGACTGAACCGGGAGCCGGCCGGGCTCCCTCTCCCCTTGCGGGAGAGGGCTGGGGTGAGGGGTGTTTGCCCCGTTGCCCTACCAACCGGAGAAACGGCACCAGCCCCCTCACCCGTCTCGCGGCTGCGCCGCGATCCACCCTCTCCCGCAAGGGGAGAGGGAAGAAGGGAGAGGGCCGCCCCTCACCACGTCGCCTTGAAATTCCGGTAGAGCCGCTCCGCTGCCGCCGCGAAAACCGGCATCCGCTCCTTTGTCGCGGCCTCCAGCAGCGCCTGCCCGCCGGCGCCGGTGATGGCCTCCAGGGCGCAGCGGTATTCGGGAATCACGCCCCATTCGGGCACCGTCGCGTCGGTCAGCTCCACATGATACTGGATGCCGAACGCCTTTTCCCCCACCTGCAGCGCCTGAATGGCGCAATGCTCGTTCTCGGCCAGCGTCACCCCGCCCGGCGGCAGGGCCAGCACGGCGGCGCCATGCCACTGGAGGGTCGGGAAGGTAGGGGCGAGCCCCTTGAACAGGGGGGATTCGCGCCCGGCCGCCGTCAGCGACACGTCCGTGACGCCCACCTCCGGCCGGGGCATGAGGCCGACCTTGCCGCCGAGCGCATCGGCGAGCAGCTGGTGGCCGAGGCAGACGCCGAGATAGGGCTTGCCGGTGGCCATCCAGTCGCGGATGGCGGCCTTCTCGGCGACGAGCCAAGGCAGTTCCTCCTCTTGCCACACGTCCATGGGGCCGCCGAACACCATCAGGGCGTCATAGTCGTCGAAGGCCGGGATGGTCTCGCCCTCATCCAGCTCCACGGCATCCCATTGGACGCCATCGGCACGCATGAAGTCGCGGAAGCGGCCGGGGTGCTCGCAGGCGACATGCTGGAAGACCAGGACTTTCACGAACATTCTCCATGGACGACGCGGCTGTGGCGATGATCGCGCGTGCGGTGGCTGGTGCCCTGATAAGACCAGCCGCGCCACGGCCCGGCAACAGGTTTTCCCCCCAGGCAGATCGCGATTGCGAGTTAGTTGCGCTAAAGAGTTCGGCCCGCGGGTTTACCGCGCTCCTGCGAAGCCGCTATCAGAGGCGCGATCGGGGAGTAGCCACCGCCTGGGAGATGCACCGGGGCGGGGTCGTGCCAACAGGCTTGCGCGAGACTGCGCATGGCGCGACCAGCCGAAGTTTTCGGCCCGGCGAGACCGTGACGCACCGGTTCGCGCGCGGACGGGCCGGATGCGCCAGGGTTCCCAAGCCTCCTCTTCCGCTGGATATATCCATGTCACCCGCCACGATCCTCGTGCTCGCCCTGAGCATGTCCGTCGATGCCTTCGCCGTCAGCGTCGGCCGCGGCGCCGCCGTGGGCCGCCCGCGATTCGCCGAGGCCCTGCGCACCGGCATGGTGTTCGGCCTTGTCGAGGCTGCCACGCCGGTGATCGGCTGGGCGGCGGGGCTTGCCGCCAGCAGTTATGTGGAAGCGGTGGATCACTGGATCGCCTTCGCATTGCTCGGCGGCGTCGGCCTGCACATGCTGGCCTCCGCCTTCACCACGCGGGACGAGGCGGCGCCGCGCGGGCGCTCGCTGCCGGTGCTGCTGGCCACGGCCTTCGGCACCAGCATCGATGCCATGGCGGTGGGCGTCTCGCTCGCCTTCCTCGATGTGAACATCTGGATCACCGCCGCCGCCATCGGCCTCACCACCTTCATCATGTCGTCGGGCGGCATGCTGATCGGGCGCCTCGTGGGCGAGCGTCTCGGGCGGGTGGCGGAGGTGGTCGCGGGCCTCGCCCTGGTCGCCCTCGGTGCGACGATTCTCGTCGAGCACCTCTCCGCCTGAGGGCGAAAAGCGCCGCTGGCGTTGACTCGACACGCTTTCGCGACTAAGAACCCGCCACCTTGCGGGCCGGAAGTGGCCCGCTTGGCGTTTCACGCACCCGTGGCTTCGCAAGGCAGCGCGCCGGGCGAGCCTGTCGGCGAAACGGTCCGGAACCTCTTGGTTCCCAAGCCATTTCGCAGAGGAGGGGCGCGATCCAAACCCGAACGAACCAACAGGGATTCGCGTTACATGAGCAAGCGCATTGCGGCCAAGCACAAGATCGATCGCCGTATGGGCGAGAACATCTGGGGCCGCCCCAAGAGCCCGGTGAACCGTCGTGAGTACGGTCCCGGCCAGCACGGCCAGCGCCGCAAGGGCAAGCTGTCCGACTTCGGCGTGCAGCTGCGCGCCAAGCAGAAGCTGAAGGGCTATTACGGCTCCATCGGCGAGAAGCAGTTCCACAAGGTGTATGTCGAGGCCTCGCGCCTCAAGGGCGACACCGGCGCCAACCTCATCGGCCTGCTGGAGCGCCGCCTGGACGCGGTGGTCTACCGCGCCAAGTTCGTGCCCACCATCTTCGCCGCCCGCCAGTTCGTCTCCCACGGCCACGTGAAGGTGAACGGCAAGCGCGTGAACATCCCGTCCTACCTCGTCAAGGTGGATGACGTGATCGAGGTGAAGGAAGCCTCCCGCCAGCTCGCCATCGTGATCGAGGCGCAGCAGCTCGCCGAGCGTGACGTGCCCGACTACATCGAGCTCGACACCCACAAGCTCACCGCGCGCTTCGCCCGCATCCCGGAGCTGAACGAGGTACCCTACCCGGTTCAGATGGAACCGAACCTCGTGGTCGAGTTCTACTCGCGCTGATCCGGCGCGGGACCCGAAAAAGAAAAGGCCGCCCGGTGGGCGGCCTTTTTGTTTGGCCCGCCGCGTCGCGGGACGCGGCGGGAGACCCTGTGCGGGCTCAGCTGCCGGACTTCACCTCGGCCGCGGCGGCGGCGAGGAACTCGTCCATGTTGCGGCGGATCTGGTGGTCGGAGACGTCCACCTGCTTGGCGTCGAAGTCGGCGCGCAGCTTGCGGAACACGTCCTCGTCACCGGCTTCCTGCAGGTCGGCCTCGACGACGGACTTGGCGTAGGCAAGAGCCTCCTCGCCGGCGAGACCGAGCTTCTCGGCGGCCCACAGGCCGAGCTTCTTGTTCCGGCGGGCGAGCGCCCGGAACCGCGTCTCCTCGTCGAGCGCGAAAGCCTTTTCGAAACCTTCCTCGCGCTTGTCGAACGTGGTCATGGCACCCCTCTTCCTGCGAATGGGCGGCCGGCGGCCGGCCTGATCTGTTTGCGCGGATATGGCTGATTTGGGTTGCCGCTGCACTCACGCAAGGGCAGCCATCGTCCGCACGCGCGCCTTGAATATCCCCCGCCTCATATTAGATCAACGGCAGTGAGGCGCCGTGCCCCCTCCCGGCCATGCGACCTGATGGCCGCCCGGCCTCTTCAAGGGGATGGCGCGGGTGGGCGCATCGGGACGCGCGTTGTATCCAGCCGTCCAATCGGCTAGTGTCCGATCGGGCTTGGGATGTCCTTGAAACAGACATCCCCGGTCCAGCCGAGGAGCGTCACCCGAACGGAGCCTTGGCAAACCCATGGATTTCCTCAATCAGCGGTATATTCCCATGAGCCGCCGCCGCCGAATCTACGAAGGCAAGGCGAAAGTCCTCTATGAAGGACCCGAGCCCGGCACACTCATTCAGCACTTCAAGGACGATGCCACGGCCTTCAATGCGAAGAAGCACGATGTCATCGACGGCAAAGGTGTGCTGAACAACCGGATTTCGGAGTACATCTTCTCCCGGCTGAACGACATCGGGGTGCCGACCCACTTCATCCGCCGCTTGAACATGCGCGAGCAGCTCATCCGGGAAGTGGAGATCATCCCCCTCGAGATCGTGGTGCGCAACGTCGCCGCCGGCTCCATCTCGACCCGCCTCGGGATCGAGGAGGGCACCCAGCTGCCGCGCTCGATCATCGAGTTCTATTACAAGAACGACGCGCTCAACGACCCGATGGTGTCGGAAGAGCACATCACCGCGTTCGGCTGGGCCACCACCCAGGAAATCGACGACATCATCGCGCTCGCGATCCGCGTCAACGACTTCCTGTCCGGCCTCTTCCTCGGCGCCGGCATCCGTCTCATCGACTTCAAGATGGAATGCGGCCGCCTGTGGGAGAACGACATGATGCGGATCGTGGTCGCTGACGAGATCAGCCCCGATTCGTGCCGGCTCTGGGACATCAAGTCCAACGACAAGATGGACAAGGACCGCTTCCGCCGCGACATGGGCGGCCTCGTGGAGGCCTACACCGAGGTTGCGCGCCGGCTCGGAATCCTGATGGAGAACGATCCGACGCAGGGCAAGGGCCCCGTCCTCGTGAAGTGACGCGTCAATTCGGGTGGGGGCGTTGTTTCCCCTACCCGAAAAGTGCTAGGCGGGGGCCGGATCGGCCCCCGTTTTGCGTTGCCGGGCCCTGTGCGGGCCAGGCGGTGCCCGGCGGCGGGCAAGCAACAGCGCGGGCGCAAGCGCGTGCCATGAAGGCGAGGTTTCCATGAAGGCCCGAGTGATCGTCACCCTCAAGTCGGCGGTGCTCGACCCGCAGGGCAAGGCCATCGAAGGCGCGCTGCGGTCGCTGGGTGTGGCCGGCGTGCAGAGCGTGCGGCAGGGGAAGGTGTTCGACGTGGAGCTGGCCGGCAACGACCGCGCCGCCGCCGAGGGCGCCCTCAAGGAAGCCTGCGACAAGCTCCTCGCCAACACCGTGATCGAGACCTACAAGGTCGAATTCGCCGAGTGACGTGCGAAGGATGTTATAGTCTGGCGGCCGCTTCAGGGAGCAAGGCCGCCGAGAGGGCATGATGGCCGAGATCACCAACGAGCTTCTCATCGAGGTTCCGAAGTCGATCCCGCAGGGCGCGGCCCTCGGCGCGCGGGTCCTTGAGGCTCGCAAGGGGCTTGGGGCTCGCCAAAGGCTTGAGGCTCGCGAAGAGGTGATCGCCCGGCGCGATCCCCGACAGGCCTTCGGGCAGGACATGAACACCATATACGGCATGCACGCGGGCCGTGACGCGCGGCTCGCTCGCATCGAACGCAGGCTCGGCCTCGTCGGCATCCACTGAGAGATCATGAAACCAGCCGTCATCCTCTTCCCCGGCTCCAATCGTGAGCAGGACGCCGTGCGCGCGCTGCGGCTCGTCTCCGGCGCCAAGCCCCAGGTGGTCTGGCACGCCGAGCACGAGCTGCCCAAGGGCACCGACCTCGTGGTCCTGCCCGGTGGCTTCTCCTACGGCGATTACCTGCGCTGCGGCGCCATCGCCGCGCGGGCGAACATCATGGAGGCCGTGCGCGCCCATGCCGCTCGCGGCGGTCTGGTGCTCGGCATCTGCAACGGCTTCCAGATCCTGTGCGAGGCGGGGCTGCTGCCCGGCGTGCTGGTGCGCAACGCCCGCCTGCGCTTCGTCTGCCGAGAGGTGCTGCTGCGCGTGGAGCGGGCCGACACCCCCTTCACCAAGGCCTATCGCAAGGGCGAGCTGATCCGCATCCCGGTGGCCCACGGCGAAGGCAATTATACCGCCGACGAGGCCACCATCGCCCGCATCGAGGGCGAAGGCCGCGTCGCCTTCCGCTACGCCCGGCCCGACAGCCGGATCGACGAGACGGACGGCCCCAACGGCGCCATCAACGGGATCGCCGGTATCTATTCCGAGAAGTTCAACGTGCTCGGCATGATGCCCCACCCGGAAAACTACATCGAGCCGGAGATCGGCCCCACCGACGGACGCGGCCTCTTCGAGAGCCTCGCCGGCGCCCTCAAGGCGGCGTGAGCCGCGGCCTCAATTCGGATCGACGCCCGTGAACCTCATTCCCAACACCCCCCGCATCACGCCGGAACTCGTCGCCGAGCACGGTCTGAAGCCGGAGGAGTACGATCACTTCGTGAAGCTGATCGGCCGTGAGCCGACCATCACGGAGCTCGGCATCGTCTCCGCCATGTGGAACGAGCACTGCTCGTACAAGTCCTCCAAGGTCTGGCTGCGCACCCTGCCCACCACCGGCAAGCGCGTCATCCAGGGGCCGGGCGAGAATGCCGGCGTGGTGGACATCGGCGATGGCCTCGCCGTCGTGTTCAAGATGGAGAGCCACAACCACCCCTCCTTCATCGAGCCCTATCAGGGCGCGGGGACGGGCGTGGGCGGCATCCTGCGCGACGTGTTCACCATGGGCGCACGGCCCATCGCGGCGCTCAATGCCCTGCGTTTCGGCGACTGCCACAACCTGAAGACCCGCCGCCTTTTGGCCGGCGTGGTGGCCGGCATCGGTGGCTATGGCAATTCCTTCGGCGTGCCCACGGTGGGCGGCTCGGTGGGCTTCCACAAGCGCTACAACGGCAACATCCTCGTCAACGCCATGGCCGTCGGCCTCGCGAAGACGGACGAGATCTTCTACGCGGCGGCCACCGGCGTCGGCCGGGCCATCGTCTATCTCGGCTCCAAGACCGGCCGCGACGGCATCCACGGCGCCACCATGGCCTCGGCCGAGTTCGGTGCCGACGCCGAGGAGAAGCGCCCGACCGTGCAGGTCGGCGACCCCTTCGCCGAGAAGCTGCTGCTGGAAGCCTGCCTCGAGATCATGCAGGCGGGCTGCGTGGTGGCGATCCAGGACATGGGCGCCGCCGGCCTCACCTGCTCCGCCGTCGAGATGGGCGCCAAGGGCGACCTGGGCGTGGAGCTGAACCTCGACGCCGTGCCCTGCCGCGAAACCGGCATGACCGCGTACGAGATGATGCTGTCGGAGAGCCAGGAGCGCATGCTCATGGTGATCGCCGACGGCAAGGAGGCGGAAGCCGAGGCCATCTTCAAGAAGTGGGGCCTCGACTTCGCCATCGTCGGCCACACCACCGACACCCTGCGCTTCGTGGTGAAGCACAAGGGCCTCGTGGAAGCCGACCTCCCCATCAAGGAGCTGGGCGACGAGGCGCCTGAATACCGCCGTCCCTATGAGGAGCCGGCCCAGCGCCCCGAGATCCTGCCCGCGGACGTGCGCACCACCGCCTCGGTGGCGGACGCGCTGGAGCGGCTCATCGCCTCGCCGGACCTGTGCTCCAAGCGCTGGGTGTGGGAGCAGTACGACCACCTGATCCTCGGCAACACCGTGCAGCGCCCCGGCGGCGATGCCGCCGTGGTGCGTGTGAACGACGGGCCGAAGGCCCTCGCCATGACCACGGACGTGACGCCCCGCTATTGCGAGGCCGGCCCCTTCGAGGGCGGCAAGCAGGCGGTGGCCGAGGCGTGGCGCAACCTGACCGCCGTGGGCGCCACCCCCATCGCCGTCACCGACAATCTGAACTTCGGCAATCCCGAAAAGCCGGAGATCATGGGGCAGTTCGTGGCCTGCGTGAAAGGCATCGGCGCGGCCTGCGAGGCGCTGGACTTCCCGGTCGTCTCCGGCAACGTCAGCCTCTACAACGAGACCAATGGCAAGGCGATCCTGCCCACCCCGACCATCGGCGGCGTCGGCCTGATCGAGGATCTCGACCAGACCATGACCTTGAACTTCAAGGCGGCGGGCGAGCCGGTGCTGCTCATCGGCAAGACCAAGGGCTGGCTGGGCGCCTCCGCGTTCCTCGCCACCGTGTGCGAGCGTGAGGAAGGGGCCCCGCCCCCGGTCGATCTCATCGCCGAGAAGCGCAACGGCGACTTCGTGCGCAACCTCATCCGCGATGGCGTCGCCACCGCCGTGCATGACGTCTCCGACGGCGGCCTGCTCGTGGCGCTGGCCGAGATGGCCATGGCCAGCGGCATCGGCGTCTCGCTGGAAGACGCCCCGGACGGCATGGACCCCTATGCGTGGTGGTTCGGCGAGGATCAGGCGCGCTATGTGGTCACGGTCGCGTCCGGCCAGGGCGCCGAGGTGATCCACAAGGCGGAGATGGCGGGCGTGCCGATCATGAAGATCGGCAAGACCGGCGGCGACCGCTTGATCGTTCCGGACGACCGCTCGATAGTCGTAGAATCGCTGAAGGATCGGCACGAGACGTGGCTGCCCATCTATATGGGCGCTTCGTCCTGACGCTTTCGTGCACAGCAAGGACGTTTCGACCATGCCCATGAATGCCCGCGACATCGAGCAGCTCATCAAGGATGCGCTGCCCGACGCGACCGTGGTGATCGAGGATCTGGCCGGGGATGGCGACCACTACGCCGCCCGCATCGTCTCGGCCTCGTTCCGCGGCAAGAGCCGGGTGCAGCAGCACCAGATGGTCTATGCCGCCCTCAAGGGGAACATGGGCGGCGTGCTGCACGCGCTCGCCCTGCAGACCTCCGCACCCGCCGAATAGGCGGGCCTCCTCTCCTCCCCGCGCCTCGCGTGCGCCGCACCATTGGGGCGTCCCAACACGCGCCTGTGCAAGCGTGTCGCCCCCGGTGCCCTTGCGCTTTGGGCCGCTTGGGCCGATCTTTATGGGCGGAAGGCCGCTGTTCTGGCCGCAGACATTGGATTTGAGACCATGGGCATTCGTGACGATATCGACGCCATCGTGAAGTCCGGCGATGTGGTGCTGTTCATGAAGGGCACGCCGCAGTTCCCGCAGTGCGGCTTCTCCGGCCAGGTGGTGCAGATTCTCGACCACGTGGGCGTCCCCTTCAAGGGCGTGAACGTGCTTGAGAACGACATGATCCGCCAGGGCATCAAGGACTACGCCAACTGGCCGACCATTCCCCAGCTCTACATCAAGGGCGAGTTCGTGGGCGGCTGCGACATCGTCCGCGAGATGTTCCAGTCGGGCGAGCTGATCCCCCTGCTGGAAGAGAAGGGCGTCGCCATCCGCGACCGCGCCATCGGCTGATTCTGGCCGCGTGAGCGCACCGCCATCGGCACCTGAGGCGGCCTTGCCGCCCACTCCGCTCCCGCCGCCGCAAGCGGCGGGCTGGGGGCTCAAGTTCGCCATGGCCTTCGGACTGCTGGCAGATGCCGGCGTCGTCATCCTGCTCATCGCCATTTCCGGCTTCGTCTTCGGCGGGCCGGAAGGCGCGCGCGGCGAGATTCACGCCGTGATGGGATGGGCCGGCGCGGTGGCGACCTTCGTCATTCCGCCTGCGCTCGGTCTCTGGTTCTGGCGGCGCGGCCGGCCCGATGTGGGCGTTGCGCTCGCATGGCTTCCGCCGCTCGCTGCACTGGCCGCCTTGGCCTTCGGGCTGCTCTAAATCCCCTTGCACGGCCAAAAAGCCGGCGGCACGACGCCGCCGGCGCTTTTGCTTGCGAGTCTCAGGCGAGGCCCTTCTGCCGCTTGGCCGCCGTCAGCGTGTTCTGCAGCAGGCAGGCGATGGTCATGGGCCCGACGCCGCCGGGAACCGGGGTGATGAGGCCGGCGATGCCCTGCGCTTCCGCATAGGCCACGTCGCCCACGAGGCGGGTCTTGCCGTCGTCCTTCGGCACCCGGTTGATGCCCACGTCAATCACCGTGGCGCCGGGCTTGATCCAGTCGCCCCGCACCATTTCCGGCCGGCCCACCGCCGCCACCAGGATGTCCGCCGTGCGGCATTCGCCCGGCAGGTCGCGGGTGCGCGAATGGGCGATGGTGACGGTGCAGTCTTCCTTCAGCAGCAGCTGCGCCGCCGGCTTGCCGACGATATTCGAGCGGCCGACCACCACCGCCTTGAGGCCGGACAGGCTGCCGAGGTGGTGCTTGAGCAGCATGATGCAGCCGAGCGGCGTGCACGGCACCAGCGCGTCGAGGCCCACCGCGAGGCGGCCGGCATTCACCACATGGAAGCCGTCTACATCCTTGGCGGGATCGATGGCGGCGATGACCTTGTTGGCGTCGATCTGCGCCGGCAGCGGCAGCTGGACGAGGATGCCGTGCACGGCAGGATCGGCGTTCAGCTTCGCCACAAGGGCGAGAACGTCCGCCTCCGGGGTGTCGGCGGCGAGCTTGTACTCGAAGGAGGCCATGCCGGCCTCGGCCGTCTGGGCCGCCTTGTTGCGCACATAGACCTGGCTGGCGGGGTCCTCGCCCACCAGAACCACGGCGAGGCCGGGGGTGAGGCCGGCGCTGGCCTTGAGGCCGGCAACCTCCTCGGCGATGCGGGCGCGCAGGCCGGCCGCGAAGGCCTTGCCGTCGATGGGTTTGGTCTCGATCACGAAGCACCCCCAGAAATCATCGGGAGCCCGGCGCTGGGCGGCGCGGCTCCGCTCGCTGTTCGGCAATTCCCCGTCCTTGTCGGCAGGCGGGGCGGCTGAGGCAAGAGCAAAAGCATGCCGGAACGCCGCAGCTGTGGTGCTTACAGCGCGCATATGTTTCTTGTAAAGAAAATTGTCTTATCTGACGGAAAGGCTCGGCCTACCCCGCGCCGCCCGCCTTGGCCCGCAACATCCCGTCCGGCAGCGCCTCATCCTGCCGGCGCAGCATGTCGATGGCGGCGGCAATGGGCAGCGGCGGGGCGAACAGGTAGCCTTGCGCGGTCGGCATGCCGATCTCGCGCAGGAAGCGCAGTTGCTCCCGCGTCTCCACCCCTTCCGCCGTCACGTTGATGCGCAGCGACTGGGCGAGCTTGAGCTTGTGCTCGATCACCGCTGCGACGTCCGGATCGCTGCAGGCCTTCACCATGAAGGAGCGGTCGATCTTGATGCGGGTGACGGGGAAGCGGCTCACATGGTGCAGGGAGGCATAGCCGGTGCCGTAATCGTCGAGCGCGACGCCGACCCCCTGCTCCCGCAGCGCCTCGAACGTGCGGCTCAGCTCCGCCGAGCTGTTGAGCACGATGGTTTCCGGCACCTCGATCTCCAGCCGTGCGGGATCGAAGCCCGTCTCCTTGAGGATGGCGCCGATCTGCTGGGCGAAATCCGCCGACCGCATGGTGGAGGGCGCGATGTTGACCGAGATGGACATGCCCGGCAGCGCCGCGGCCTCCATGCAGGCGCGGCGCAGGCCATACAGGTCGAGCCCGCCGATGATGTGCATCTCCTCGGCCATGGCGATGAACTGGGCCGGCAGCAGGCGGCCGAGCTTGGGGTGGTCCCACCGCAGCAGGGTCTCGAAGCCGACCACGCGCCCGCTCGCCACGTCCACCTGCGGCTGGTAGGTGATGACCAGCTCGCCCCGCTCCAGCGCCCCGCCGAGGGCGGTCTCGATCTCGCGGCGGGCGTTGCGCTCGCTCTCGAGCTGGGTCTCGAAGCGGCAGAGGGTATCGCCGCCGCTGTCCTTCGCCCGATAGAGGGCGATGTCCGCCCGGCGCATGAGATCGCTGGCCGTGGCGGCATCCTGTGGCGCCTCGGCGACGCCGATGGAGGCGGAGACGCGCAGTTCGCCGGCTCCGTCCGGCACCGGAGGCCTCAGCGCCGCCTGAAGGCGATCGAGCAGCACGTCGATCTCGCCCGCGTTCGCGGCCGGAAAGAACGCGACGAACTCATCCCCGCCGAACCGCCCCACCACGCCGCGATCGCCGATGGTCAGGGCAACGCGGGTCGCCACCGCCTTCAGCAGCAGGTCGCCGGCGCCGTGGCCGGCGGTGTCGTTGATGAGCTTGAAGTCGTCGAGGTCGATGAACAGCAGCACCAGCCGCGCATCAGGAGCGCGGCCGGCAAGGGCGGATTCCAGCGCCTCGATGAAATAGCCGCGATTGAAGAGGCCGGTGAGGTAGTCGCGGGAAGCCATCTCGCGGGCCTGCGCCTCGCTCGCGGCCAGCGCCGCGGCGACCCGCAGCGCGCGGAACATCATGACGAGGAAGGTTACGGAGAGCAGCGTGGTGAGCACCGCGAGCGCCGGCAGGGCATTGCGCAGCAGGCTGCGGCCGGGCTGTGCGCCGCGCCAGGCCAGTTCCGCCTCGGTGCCGTCGAAGAGATTGGGGACCGCCGTGCCGACGCGGTCGGGATGGTTGGTGGCGGTACGGCCGGTGCGCAGCTGCACGTCGTGCAGGTGGGCGGGCGCGGCGAGGCTTTGCAGCAGCGAATCGTCCAGCAGGTCCACCGTCACCGCCGCCAGCGGCTGCGGGGCCTGGATGTCGTCCGCACGCTCCGAGAAGGGGCGCACCACGAGGATGCCCGCGCCGTCCTTGCTGGCGACGAGGCCGGCGCGGCCGGCGCGGCCCTCCGCCAGCGCCCGCGTGATGGCCGGGCGAATCCACGCAAAGGCCTTCTGCTCCCCCGTCTTCCCGTTCTCGGACGAATAGAGCAGGTTCCCCTTGGCATCGATGATGTAGACGAACTCCAGCCCGAACCCGTCGTTCAGCCGCCGCCCGAAGCGCTCGTGCAGGCGCGCGATGTCGCCGCTGGCGAGCTGGCCGAGCACCTGCCGCTCGTCCTCCGAGGTCGCCATGGCCTGCTGGATGAGTTCCTCGTGGGCGTGGAGCGCGGCGAGCAGCGCAAGCCGCTCGCGCATCCCCGCCTTCTCGTCCTGCTTCATGCCGGCATAGACGAAGACGCCCACGAGCCCGGCCACCAGGAGCGCGAGCGCGCCGAGCCCGGCCAGGAGCGAACGGTGGACGTGACGGCCGGACGGGCGAGAAATGGCGATGCCTCCCTGGAACGCGGTCCAGAAATGTTGCTCCACCGCAGAGCCGCAGATGGCGCCGCTCGGCAGAAAATGCGGCGGTGTCTGCCGGATTTATCTCTATGTCCGATAGATTTGCACCTTGCGCAAGGTCGTTTCGACCTTCTCCAATCTGCGCAGCCGACCGGCGAGCGAGCAACCATCAGGGCTCAACCAGGGGGACGTCATTCCGTTGCGGCGCCACGAATACTGCCGCCCCCCAACCGGCGGGACGGCCTTGCCCCTCAGGCATTCACCTTGCAGTGCAGCACCTTGCACTGCACGCACCGGGCACGGGCGGCACAAAGCAAGGCCGCCCGGCTGATGATGTCTCAGCCGGGCGGCGAAGTATTCCCCAAGGTTAAGCCCCGGCGGCGCTCAGCCGGCCGCGGGCACCAGGAAGCGGTCGGCATCGGCGCGGGTGGCGACGATCTCGGTGAGTTCGTTGACACCTGTCGTGAGCAGCACGCGCTCCACCTGCGGATCGCAGTTGAACAGCACCAGCGTGCCGCCGCGCTTGTGCAGCGACTTGGCGTTGGCGAGGATCAGCCGGATGCCGATGGAGGCGAGGAAGGTCACGCCCGCCATGTCCACCAGGGCCACATGGGCGTGGCTCACCAGGGCGCTGAAGGTGTTCTCGATTTCCGCGGCGCCGGCGATGTCCATGCGGCCGGCGAGGGAAACGAGGATCTGCCCGGAATCGAGCGGAGTGGAGTCGAGTTTCATGGCGGTCCGCCGTGGTTCGCTGGGCCGTGCACCCGGAACCAATGCGGTTCCGGGTTATCCGGCTCCTCTTCCCACCCTGTCTTTACAGTTTTGTGACAACGGCCCGGACCAGCTTCCCGCCCCGGCGGCGTCTGCCGCGCGGTCAGCCGAGGGCGGCAAGGCGGGCGTCCAGCGCCTCCCCTTCGGGCAGGTCCGACACCGCTTCCACGGTGAGGCCACCCGCCGCGAGATGGCGCACCATGAGGAAGAAGCGGTCGGCGCGGCCTTCGCTCCTGGCGAGAGTGTCCACCCAGAGCCTGTCGAACGTATCGAGCACCGGCGCTAGCGGCTCCACGGGAAGCTGCTGGCCGGAATAGCGCGGGAACTTGTTGGTCAGCTTCTTCCAGTCGTCTTTCAATCCGTCGCGCAGCACGGGATCGGCCGTGAGGCGCGCATCGCGGCCGCCGCGCTCGTAGCTCGCGCGGGTTTCCATCAACGACAGCAGCAGCGCATTCGCCCGGCTCCGCAGCAGCGGCCGGAGCCGCTCCACGAACAGACGGCGCAACCAGCCCACGTATTCGGCATCGGCGAGGCCGATCTCATGGATGACCACCCCCGGCCCCGGAGCGAACCGCTCCGCGGCGGCTGCGAAGGGCTCCGCCGGCCAGTCCGCGGCGGGGCGGGACGTGAGCAGAAGGACGACGCCCCCCGGCAGCGCCGCAGCGGCCGGCAGGAGGGAGAGGGTGAGGTCGTCCGCCGCCTCGATCCCGTCGATGCACACAACGAGACGCTTCGCCCCCTGCCCTGCCGCGACGACGGCAAGGGCGGCGAGCCAGCCGGCAAACGCCTCCGGGCTTTCCGATGCGCCCGAAGCCTCGGGCGCGGGCAGGCCGTGCTCGGCCTCGAAGG
The DNA here is from genome assembly GCF_041911315.1 of Xanthobacter sp. Classification (NCBI taxonomy): domain Bacteria; kingdom Pseudomonadati; phylum Pseudomonadota; class Alphaproteobacteria; order Hyphomicrobiales; family Xanthobacteraceae; genus Xanthobacter; species Xanthobacter sp. Next base: position 33,125 of record NZ_JAYRPE010000007.1, read on the forward strand.
CCGCCTTCAGGGCCTCCACGAGCGCGGCGGGACTCGCCTGTGCCGTGAGGCCGGCCGCGATGGCGCGGGCACCGCTGGAGATGGCGCTGTCGATCCCCTCCGCGCTGCCGTCCTTGCCCATCCGGCGCGCGATGATGCCGCGCACCAACTGGGTCTTTCCGGCGCCGCCCGGCATGCGGAGCCAGTAGACGCTACGATCGCAGCTCACGAGGAAGGAACGGAACGGCGTCCGCAGATGGGCCGGCGAGACGTAATCCCCGTCGCTATCGAGGGTGAGCGCGAACGGCGCTGCGGCGAACTTCTGGGCGGAAGGCTGCTGGGTCATAGGGGGCACCCGGGGCGAGAGCATGGACCGCCTTGCGGCCGCCCTCGATCCCGGCGGGTTTCGGCCAACGATCCAGATGGAGAAGCCTGAAGCATTTACCGTGCCCCGGCCGCCTCTTCGGGATCGCCTGCCCGACCTTCCGACCTCCGGCGTCAGCGCTTGGGACCGCCGCCGCTGAAATTGCTGGTGTGGCCTTCCTTCGTCGCTTGCGCGCGCCACGCCTTGGCCACCGCCTTCAGCTTCTGGTCGGGCGCGATGCGCGACACCATCTGCTCGGCGCGGGTGCTGCCGCACGAGGGGCAGACGGGCGTGTCGGACGACGAGATGAGGAGTTCGAACTCCTTGTCGCAATCGGGACAATGGAAATTGTAGAGCGGCACGCCGAGCCTCCTGTCCTGTTCCGGGGGCACGTCCGCGCGTCCGGCGCAAGTCCTTGAAAGACCACGCGCAAGCCGCTGCCGACGTGCTGCGGCGCCGCGCTGCCGCCGTCGCCCGGAGCGCGCGCCGGTCTCTCCCAAGCAGGAAGCGGGCCAGATGGCGGGGAGGCGTCCGTCAGCCCACGGTCTCGATGCCGAGCACCTTTTCCAGCACCCCGGCGGGGTCTTCATCCCCCATCAGGGAGGTGCCCATGAGGAGTGCCTTGGCGCCGGCCGCCCCCAGCCGCGCGCGATCCTCGGCGGTACCGAGGCCACCTTCTGCCACCACGAACGCCTTCTCCGGCGGAATGAGCGGCAGCAGCGCCTCGCAGGTGCCGGGCACGAGTTCGAAGGTGTGGATGTTGCGGTTGGTGACGCAGATGAAATCCGCCCCCGCCGCCAGCGCCGTCTCCACGTCCTGCGGGGTATGCACCTGAACCAGCACGTCAAGAGCGATGGAGGATGCGCGCTCGCGATAGGCGGCAAGATCCGGCCCGAGCAGCGCCGCCGACAGCACCACCGCATCCGCCCCGGCGAGGCGCGCCTCCAGGATCTGGTAGACGTCGTAGATGATATCCTGCGCGAGGATGGTGAGGTCCACCGCACCGCGCACGGTGGCGAGGTCCGAATAGGAACCGCGGAAGGACTGCCGCTCCACCGCCACCGAGAGGGCCGCCGCGCCCACCGCCTCGAAATCCTCGGCCAGCGCCTTGTAGGGCACCATGGTCTTCAGCGCCGGCTCGAACGGTGATCCGCCCTTCAATTCGCAGATGATGCCCGGCTTGCCGGTGGCCCGGAAGGCGGCGGCCAGCGCGCCGTGGAAGCCGCGCGTCATGGGCATCTCGCCCACCTTGCCCTGGATCTGGCCCAGCGAGCGGCGGGCCTTGGCCTTGGCGAGCTGATCGCGGCGCTGGAGGAGGAACGGCTTCAGCCGGCTGTTTTCGGGCAGGATCATGAAAGAACGTCCAGAGGCAAAGGTGAAAGGCAAAGGGGCAGGCGAAAGGAGACAGGCACGCGAACGGAGCAAAACGCTCCCGATGAATAAGCACCTACAGCTTCACAGATTTCGCGCGCTTTGGCCATGCCGCTTTCGCACCGCGGCAGAGGCGGCCGCGCGGTTGGCTCTTTCCTCTTGCAGCGCAACGCGCGATGATCCGCTCATTCTTAGCCGATCGAGTTTTTGAAGATGTTCACGCGCGTCTGCAAAGCGGAAACAGTTGCCGAAGGCGGCATGCGGCTGGTGATCGCCGACAGCCACCTCATCGTCCTCGCCTGGCCCGACAATGGGGAGATCCGCGCCTTCCAGGGCGTCTGTCCCCATTCGAACACGCCGCTCAACGAGGCCGAGTTCGACGGCACCGTCCTCACCTGCCCCCTCCATCACTGGACCTGGGACCTGAATTCCGGCGCCCCCGTCGAGCCGCAGGAAAGCGCGCTCGCGGAATATCCGGTGAAGGTGGAAGATGGCGTCGTCTATATCGACACGGAAGGCATAGAGCCCCTGTTCGCCGCGCCCTGAGAGCGCCGCAGCCCGCCCCAATAATCAGTCGAGGCGCCGCGCCGGGTGCATTGCCGGGGTGCGGCCGAAGCCGGAGTTCGACCCGTGACAGATGAGACCGCCGCCCAGACCGCCATCATCGTCGGCGCAGGCAAGGGGCTGTCCGCCTCCCTCGCCCGCCGCCTCGCCCGCGAGGGCTTCCGCATCGCCCTCGTGGCGCGCGACGTGGAGAAGCTCGCCCCCCTCATCGCCGAGACCGGCGCCCGCGCCTGGGCGGCCGATGCCCAGGATGCGGCCGCCGTCGAGGGCGTGTTCGCCGAGGTGGAAAAAGCCTTCGGACCGCCCGACCTCGTGGTGTTCAATGCCGCCATGCGCTATCGCGGCCCGGTGGAAGTGCTGGACCCGGCCGACGTGATGGACGCCTATTCCGTCGGCGCCTTCGCCGGCTTCCTCACCGCGCAGGCGGCGGCGCGGCGGATGCTGGCGCGGGGCAAGGGCTCGCTCTTCTTCACCGGCGCCACCGCCAGCGTGAAGGCCATGCCCCATTCGGTGCCCTTCTCCATGGCCAAGTTCGCCTTGCGCGCGCTGGCCCAGGGCCTCGCCCGCGAACTCGGGCCGCGCGGCATCCATGTGGCCCACTTCATCCTCGACGGCGGCATCGCCTCGTCCTGGGCGACGGCGGGGGAGCCTGGGCCGGCGGACAAGTGGCTCGATCCCGACGCCATCGCCGAGACCTATCTTGCCGTCCACCGCCAGCACCGCTCGGCCTGGACCTGTGAGCTGGACCTGCGGCCCTGGGTGGAGAAGTTCTGAGGCCCCCGCGTTAAGCCTGCCGGCGCCCGTGCATTGTGGCGGGCGGGGCGGCGTGCCATCTTCCGGTCCCAACGACGGGAGGATTTCGTGCCGCATTCCATGGTCAACGGCCGCCAGATCAAGGCCGGCCGCGCCCTGCTCGGCTGGTCGCGCAAGGATCTGGCCGAGCGCACCGGCGTGACCGCCGACACCGTGAAAGTGGTGGAGCAGGATGCCGTCACGCTGGAAGCCCTCTCCTCCACGCGCACCCGCCTGTGCGCCACGCTGGAGGCCGAAGGCATCGCCTTCCTGAACGGCGGCAGCATGGGCGTGCAGATCGTCCCCAGGGACGAAGGCATCCGCGCCCTGGACCTCAACGCCTCCAACGACGACTGACGAGCCCCATGATCCTGCACAAATTCGCCGCCCGCCACTGGATCATCGTGGCGATCATCCTCGTCATCGCAACGCTGGCGTATCTCGGCAGCTGGTCCTGACCGGCTGATCGAAGGCGCGGAACGGCGTCGCCACAATCACCATTGTCATGGCCGGGCTTGTCCCGGCCATCCACGTGGCAAGGCCGGGCACGTCTCCTGCGAGTATCTCGCCATCGGCACGACGTGGATGCCCGGCACAAGGCCGGGCATGACGGCGGTTGATGCGGAGAGAGACGCGCCTTCGCCCGGCGCTCGTACCCGATGCCCCAGCCCTCGTGGATCGGGCCTCCCGCCCTCACTCCACCAGCAGCAACGCAAACCCATCATAGCCCTTGGCACCGACGGTCTGCACCGCCGTGGCGGTGAGGCGCGGCTCCGCGCCCGCGATCTCGTAGGTGCGGCGGATGCCGATGACCGAGGCGTCGGTGCTGTCCGCATCGAGCACCCGCCCCTCCCGCACCACGTTGTCGCAGACGATGAGCGTGCCCGGCCGCGACAGGCGCAGAGCCCAGTCGAGATAGGCGGGATTGCTCGGCTTGTCGGCGTCGATGAAGATGAGGTCGAACGGCCCCGCCCCTTGCGCCTCCAGCACCGGCAGCGTCTCGATAGCTGGGGCGACCCGCAGGTCGATGCGGTCAGACAGTCCCGCGCGGGCGAAATTGGCGCGGGCGACCTCGGCATGGTGGACGTCCGCCTCCAGCGTCACCACCGTGCCGCCCTCAGGCAACGCGCGGGCGAGGAAGAGCGTGCTGTAGCCCCCCAGCGTGCCGATTTCGAGGATGCGTTTCGCGCCCATCATGCGGGCGAAGATGTGGAGCATCTGCCCCTGCGCCGCCGAGACGCTGATGGCGGGAAGGCCGGCGGCCTCCGACGCGGCCTGCACGGCGTCGAGCACCGGGTCCGCCGGCAGCAGCTTCTCGACGATGAAGCCATCCATCTCGGTCCAGAGCGCTTCGTCCATTCCCGCCTCCGTCACAGCATTTGCCGGCGCAAGGAATACCGTTTGCGTGAAGGAAATGCGTCAGGTCCGGACGCTCAGTCCTGGTCGCTCTCCCGCGCGGCGCGGATGGAGAGAACGGCATAGGCCACCACCAGCGCCAGCTCCACCAGCGTGAACAGCATCAGCCGCGTCATGCCCGCCGGCGCCCAGATGCCGAGCACCACCTGCGTCAGCGTCGCCAGCAGCCAGAGCACGATCGCCCAGCCGGCCCGCAGCCACAGCCCGACGCCGGCGATGGGATCGATGATCGCCGCCCAGATCACCGCCGCCTGCGCCGCCATGGGCATGGCCTCGAAGCGGCTCGCCGGCCCGTCGCCGATGCCGAGGATCACCGCCCAGTGGATGATGCCTTCCAGCAGCAGGAAGGCCGCGACGCCGCGCAGGAACAGGAACAGCCGCCGCCGCCAGGGCGAGAGATTTTCCCATTGGGCGCGGGCGCTGGCGTCGATGGGATCGTAATGACTCATGTGCCGGGGGCCAGAAGTTCCAGTTCGTCGGGTATGGGATCGAAATGCGCCGCGATGACGGCCGGGTCCACCTCCGCGAGGGTCGCCGGCTGCCATTGGGGCGCGTTGTCGCGATCGACGAGAACCGCGCGCACCCCTTCGTAGAAATCATGCCCCGCCGCGACGCGGTTCACCACCCGGAACTCCAGCTTCAGACATTGCCCTAGGTCAAGCGCCGGCCCGCGCCGCATCTGCTCCATGGTGATGGAGAGGCTGGTGGGCGACTTGCCGGCGATGTCGGTGAGGAGCGTGGTGGCGAAGGCTGCATGGGGTCCCTCGCCTTCCGCCGCCGCCTGCAGCGCGCCGAGGATGCCGGCGAGATGGCCCCGCCCGAAGGCGTCGGCGATGAAGTCCGCGCGGTCGGCGAACGCGCCGGGACCGGGCTCGATGCGGTGATCGGAGATGATGCGCTCCACGTCGCCGCCCGCGCACAGGGCCTCTTCCAGCGCCGGGAAGGCGGCGCTCGGCACCACGTCCGTCGCAAGACCGCAGGCGAAGGCCTCGGCGGCGCGGATGCGTGTGCCGGTCAGCGCCAGGAACACGCCGAAGGCGCCGGGCAGGCGCGGCAGCACATGGGTGCCGCCCACATCCGGAAACAGGCCGATGTTCACCTCCGGCATGGCGAAGAGATACTTGTCGCCCGCCACGCGATGCGCGCCATGGGCCGAGAGGCCGAAGCCGCCGCCCATGCAGATGCCGTCGATGAGCGCCACATAGGGCTTGGGGAAGCTGCCGATATAGTCGTTGAGGACATATTCCTCGCGCCAGAAGGCGAGCGATTCGGCGGTGTTGCCGGCGCGGCCGAGGTCATAGAGCGTGCGCACGTCGCCGCCGGCGCAGAAGGCCTTCTCACCCGCCGCCTTGATGACCACGCGGGTGACGGCCGGGTCCTGCGCCCATTGCCGCAGGCGCGGCAGAATCTCGCGCACCATGGAGAGGTTCAGCGCATTGAGCGCCTTCGGACGGTTGAGTGTGATGACACCGGCTTCGCCCTTCACCTCGAGCAGGACTTCAGGCTCCGTGGTCATTCCATCCCTCCCTTGCCGCCGCTGAGCGGCGAACGCCCGCCGGCAGGGTTAGACGCGGCCGGAGGGAGCGTCAACGCGGGCCGGCGCACCGTGGTTGTGCGCGGGCGCACCTTGGGCCGTGCGGCGGCGCACACGCTGAACTTGCCGTGACCCTCTGCCGCGCGCCACTCGCGGGCGGCAGGCCGGGGGTCTATAAGGTCCGCTCGGTGCCCGTTCGCGGGCGAACGAAGAACGAGCGCATCATGCCCCTCTCCCAGCCCCGCCTGCATGCCGTTTCCGAAGCCGAGGCCACCGCCAGCCGGCTCGGCCTCGTCCACCGCCCCCGGCGGAACCGGAAGACGGACTGGGCGCGCCGGCTGGTGCGCGAGGCGACGCTGACGGTCGACGATTTGATCTGGCCGATCTTCGTGATGAACGGCCAGGCCACCCGCACCCCCATTCCCTCCATGCCCGGCGTCGAGCGCCTGACGGTGGACGAAGCGGTGCGCGCGGCCGAGATGGCGGCCAAGCTGAAGATCCCGGCCCTCGCCATTTTCCCCTATATCGATCCCTCCCGCCGCGACCCCACCGGCAGCGAGGCGCTGAACGACAACAACCTCGTCTGCCAGACCCTGCGCGCCATCAAGGCCGAGATCCCCAACCTCGGCCTCATCACCGACGTGGCCCTCGACCCCTTCACCAGCCATGGCCATGACGGCCTGCTGGAGGATGGCCGCATTCTTAATGACGAGACGGTGGAACTCCTCGTCCGTCAGGCGCTGGTGCAGGCCGAGGCCGGGGCGGACGTGATCGCCCCCTCGGACATGATGGACGGCCGCGTCGGCGCCATCCGCGCCGGGCTCGACGCCAACGGCTTCGAGGACGTGCAGATCATGTCCTATGCGGCGAAGTACGCTTCCGCCTTCTACGGCCCGTTCCGCGACGCCATCGGCACCGCCAAGACCCTCTCGGGCGACAAGCGCACCTACCAGATGGACCCCGGCAACGGGCTGGAAGCCATCCGCGAGGCGGCCCTCGATGTCGAGGAAGGCGCGGACATGCTGATGGTGAAGCCCGGCCTGCCCTATCTCGACATCGTGTGGCGTCTGAAGGAGACCTTCGGCCTGCCGACCTTCGCCTATCAGGTGTCCGGCGAGTACGCGATGATCGAGGGCGCCATCCGCAACGGCTGGGTGGACGGCGACCGCATCGTCCCGGAGAGCCTGCTCGCCTTCAAGCGCGCCGGCGCCGACGGCATCCTCACCTATTTCGCGCCGCGCGTGGCGCAGGCTCTGGCCGAACGGGGCTGAGGCCCCTCGCGGGAGAAGACTTATGACCGTGCCCGCGACGGCGCTGGAAATCGACCGGGAAAAGGATCTGCCCGTCACGCTGGCGGACGTGGAGGGCGCGTGGCCGCTGGTCCGCGCCTCCGTGCTGCGCACGCCGACCCTGCGCGCCCCGCGCCTCTCCGCCTTCACCGGCGCCGAGGTCTATGTGAAGTACGAGAACCTTCAGGCCACCGCCTCCTTCAAGGAGCGCGGCGCCCTGGTGAAGCTCTCGCGCCTCACGCCGGACGAGGCGCGACGCGGCGCCGTCGCCATGTCGGCCGGCAACCATGCGCAGGCGGTGGCCTATCACGGCACAAGGCTCGGCATCTCCACCCTCATCGTGATGCCGGAGACGACGCCGCAGGTGAAGGTGGCCGCCACCGAGGCCTTCGGCGCCGAGGTGGTGCTGTTCGGCGAGACGGTGGCCGACGCCTATGAGGAGGCCGAGCGCATCTCCAAGGCGCAGGGCCGCGTCTTCGTCCACCCCTATGACGATGTGGACGTGATCGCCGGCCAGGGCTCGGTGGCGCTGGAGATGATCGAGGACGGGCCGGCCTTCGACGCCGTGCTCGTGCCCATCGGCGGCGGCGGGCTCATCGCCGGCATGGCCGTGGCCTTCGCCGGCCGCTCTCCCGCCACGCAGGTGGTGGGCGTCGAGACCCAGCTCTATCCCGCCATGTGGACCGCCATGACCGGCGAGGCCCGCCCCTGTGGCGGCCCCACGCTGGCCGAGGGCATCGCCGTGCGCAATGTGGGGGAGATCACCGCGCAGATCGTGCGGCGCCTCGTGCCCCATGTGGTGCTGGTGGACGAAACCGCGCTGGAGCGGGCGGTGAACGCCTTCCTCATGCACCAGAAGACACTGGCCGAGGGCGCCGGCGCGGCGGGCCTCGCCGCCCTCATCGCCGAGCCGGAGCGCTTCCGGGGCAAGACGGTGGGGCTCGTCGTCTCCGGCGGCAACATCGACCCGCGCATGATCGCCGGCATCCTGCTGCGCGAGCTGGAGCGGGAAGAGCGCATCGTCTCCTTCCGCCTCACCATTCTCGACCGGCCGGGCATGCTGGGGCGCATCGCCACTTTGCTCGGCAAGCTCGGCGCCAACATCCTGGAAGTGCACCACCGCCGCACCTTCCTCGACGTCCCCGCCAAGGGCACCCGCCTCGACCTCACGGTGGAGACGCGCGACCAGGCGCACGCGGAGCTGATCCAGAAGGCGCTGGAGGGTGAGGGGCTCCCGGTGCAGCGGCTGGGGGCCGGCGGGGCGGACTGGTAGGGGGTGTGTCGGGCGCTTTCCGCCGCCCTCTCGGGCGAAGGCGCGTCTCTCTCCGCCTTAACGCCGTCATGCCCGGGCTTGTCCCGGGTATCCACGTCGGGCCGATGGCGCTCCCGGCCGCAGAACTTTTCCCAGCCGCTCCACGTGGATGGCCGAAACCCGCATGTTTGCGGGTTTCGTTCTTGGGGACGGAAGTCGGCAACAGCCGACTTCCGGGACAAGCCCGGCCATGACGGCGGTTCTTCTTCCCGCGCCCCCGCTCGCGTAGGAGCCAATCTCGCATCCCGGCCGACTGGAGCGACAGCGGAAGGAGAGCCGGGAGCCAGCGCAAGCACTTCCGCGAAGCGGACAATTTCCGAGAGCACTGGGGCGAGGAAGCGCCTTCGGCGGACCCTTGCGCTGGGCCCCGGATCAGCGCTCCGGCTATGCCGTCGCTTGTCCGGGGCGCGCGCTCCCTCAAGCCCTCCCGAACACCCGCTTGAAGATGTTGTCCACGTTCTTGAAGTGGTAGCCGAGGTCGAACTTCTCGTTGATGTCCTCCTCGGACAGGTACTTGCGCACGTCCGCGTCTTCCAGAAGGAAGGTGCGGAAGTCGCCCTCGCCGCGCCAGACGCGCATGGCGTTGCGCTGCACGAGGCGGTAGCTGTCCTCGCGGCTGGCGCCCTTCTGGGTGAGGGCGAGGAGCACGCGCTGGGAGTGGATGAGGCCACCCAGCTTGTCCATGTTCTTCTGCATGTTGTCGGTATGGACGACCAGCTTGTCCATCACGCCGGTGAGGCGCGACAAGGCGAAGTCCAGTGTCACGGTGGAATCGGGGCCGATCATGCGCTCGACGGAGGAGTGGGAGATGTCCCGCTCGTGCCACAGGGCCACATTCTCCAGCGCCGGGGTCACATAGGCGCGCACCATGCGGGCAAGACCGGTGAGGTTCTCGGTCAGCACCGGGTTGCGCTTGTGGGGCATGGCCGAGGAGCCCTTCTGCTCGGGGGAGAAATACTCCTCCGCCTCCAGCACCTCGGTGCGCTGGAGATGCCGCACCTCGGTGGCGAGCCTCTCCACGGAGGAGGCGACCACGCCGAGCACGGCGAAGAACATGGCGTGCCGGTCGCGCGGGATGACCTGGGTGGAGACGGTCTCCACCTTCAGCCCCATCTTTTCCGCCACATGGGCCTCAACCGCCGGGTCGATATGGGCGAAGGTGCCCACCGCGCCGGAGATGGCGCAGGTAGCGATCTCCTCCCGCGCCGCCACGAGGCGGGCGCGCGAGCGCTGGAACTCGGCCGCGGCGATGGCGAGCTTCACGCCGAAGGTGGTCGGCTCGGCATGGATGCCGTGGGAGCGGCCCACCGTGGGGGTGAGCTTGAACTCGAACGCCCGGCGCTCCAGCACCACCAGCAGCTTGTCCACGTCGGCGATCAGCAGGTCGGCGGCGCGCGCGAGTTGCACGGCGAGGCAGGTGTCCAGCACGTCGGACGAGGTCATGCCCTGATGGACGAAGCGCGCTTCCGGCCCCACGAACTCGGCGAGGTGGGTGAGGAAGGCGATGACGTCGTGCTTCACCTCGCGCTCGATGGCGTCGATGCGCTCCACGTCGAACTCGGCCTTGCCGCCCAGCTCCCAGATCTTGGCCGCGGCCTCCTTCGGGACGATGCCAAGCTCGGCCATGGCGTCAGCGGCATGGGCCTCGATCTCGAACCAGATGCGGAAGCGGGCCTCGGGGGACCAGATGGAGGCCATTTCCGGCCGGCTGTAACGCGGGATCATGGGGCGGTGCTCGTCAAAATGTCAGGCAGGCGGCTCGTCTAGCAGATGACGGCGGCGGGGGGTAGCCGCGCGGGTCACGCCTTGCGGCGGCCGGCGGCGCTCACACGCCGCGCCAGCGGCAGCATCACCACCGGCAGGAGGTAGATGGGGAATTGCGCTGCCGCAACGTAAAGTCAAGTCTCGTGCGGCAGGACAGCGCCGGTGGCGGCGATCACCACCGCCATGTTGCGATGGCCGCCGCAGAAGCCGAGCATCATCGCATCGCCCGGATCGACGGCGCGGAAGACGAGCGCCGTCGCGCCGAAGCCCATCAGCGAGACGCAGAAAGCCAGCGTCACCAGCCCCGCCATGAAGCCGGGCTGGTCGAGGAATGCGTGGGTCACGCCGTCCATCAGCCCGACGGCAAGCAGGCCGAGCAGCACCACGTTCAGCCCGTCGAGATGGGCGGAAATGGCTTCCACGCGCTTCAGGCCCAAGAGCCGGCGGATGAGAAGGCCGGCCCCCATCGTCCCGCCCACCACCGCCGCGAGCCGCAGCGCCAGCGCCAGCGGATCGAGCGCCAACGCGCCGCCGGAGAAGTGGAACACCAGCCCCGGCGCGGTGAGCGGCGTCAGCGCCATGCCGCCCAGCATGGTCACGAGCACCAGCCGGGCATCGAGGCCGAGCAGCGCCGCGAAGGCGGGGGCCGACATGATGGGCGGGGCCGAGGCCTGCATAATGAGGGCGAGAACGATGGCGTTGGGCTCGCCCAGAAGCCGCGTCACCAGCCCCATCGCCAGCGGCAGCACCAGCATGACCCAGGCGCAGGCCAGCACTGCGATGCCTGCACGACGCGCGGTGAAGGCCCCGGCCATGGAGGTGCGCACGAAGGCCAGAACCAGCAGCGCGAGGATGGTGGGCACCACCAGCGGCTTCGCCAGCGCCGCGAAGGGCGGCACGGCCAGCCCGATGAACACGCTCACCGCCACCGCCGGCGCGCTCCGCCGGCCGAGCCAGGCCAGAAGGCGCGCAAGTGCGACCGCGGGCAGGAGGCCGGGGTTCATGGGGCACTTCTTACGGGGGAAAGCGGCATCGCGCGGGACACATGCCGTTCTAGACCCAGCCGGTACTCAAGGGAACCCTTCCGCATCTCGCCCCGACCTCCTCCCGAACCGGCCAAGCCCCCTCTCCCGCTCCGGCTGCGCCGTCGCTTGTCCGGGGAACGGAGTGCTGGAGGCCCGGGGGCCGCAGCCCCACGGAAACCCACCACTGGCGGCCGGGGCGTGTTCCGGGTAGCGTCCGGATGAAACCGGAAAGACCCATTGCCGAAGCGCCCCACCAAGCCGCCCACCCGCCATTCCAGCAAGGACGGCCACGCCGCCAGGATATCGCGCGCAGACAAGACATCGCGCGCGGAAAAGCCGCTGCGCGCGACGAAATCCCGTGCCGCGCGCAAGCAGGCGGCGGCCGCCCATGAGGCGGCGGCGCTTGCCGTTGCGCCGCTGGCCACCGGCGAGATGCCGACCAAGGCGCAGGTGCTGGCCTTCATCGCGTCCCAGAACGGCGAGGTAGGCAAACGCGAGATCGCCCGCGCCTTCGGCCTCTCGCCGGCGCAGAAAGTGGAACTGAAGCAGCTTCTGCGCGACCTCTCGGAAGAAGGCACGGTGAGCCGCGAGCGCAGGCGCCTGCATGTGCCCGGCGCGCTGCCGGCGGTGGTGCTGGCGGATATCGTCTCCCGCGACGGCGACGGCGAGCTGGTGGCTATTCCGGTGGAATGGGACTCGGAGGCCCAGGGCGAGGCGCCGCCCATCCTCGTCCAGGTGCCGCGCCGCGCCTCCGGCCCCGCGCCGGGACTTGCGGACCGGGTGCTGCTGCGCATCGTGGAAGGCTCCATCGAGCATGCGGTCCCCCATGTGGGCCGCGTCATCAAGGTGCTGGAGAAGGCCCGCAAGCAGACCATGGGCATCTTCCGCGCGGCCCCGCAGGGCGGCGGCGGGCGCATCATCCCCATCGACAAGAAGCAGCTCGGCCGCGAGCTTCAGGTGCCCCCCGGCGCCGAGCATGAGGCGCAGGACGGCGATCTCGTCACCGTCGAATTGATGCGCCAGCGCGTGTTCGGCCTGCCCACCGCGCGGGTGAAGGAAAAGCTCGGCTCGCTGAACTCCGAGAAGGCGGTCAGCCTCATCGCCATCCACGCCCACGGCATCCCCAACGCCTTCCCGGACGTGGTGGTGAAGGAGGCCGAGGCAGCGAAGCAGATCACCGTGCGCGGCCGCGAGGACTGGCGCGATCTGCCCCTCGTCACCATCGATCCGCCCGACGCCAAGGACCATGACGACGCGGTCCACGCGGCGGCCGACGAGGACGGCGGCTATATCGTCACCGTCGCCATCGCCGACGTCTCGGCCTATGTGCGGCCCGGCACGGCGCTGGACCGCGAGGCGCTCATTCGCGGCAATTCGGTCTATTTCCCCGATCGCGTCGTGCCCATGCTGCCGGAGCGCATCTCCAACGACCTGTGCTCCCTGCGCCCCAGCGAGGACCGGCCGGCGCTGGCGGTGCGGCTGGTCATCGGCGCGGATGGGCGCAAGCGCAGCCACAGCTTCCACCGCATCCTCATGCGCTCGGCCGGCAAGCTCGCCTATGCGCAGGCGCAGAACGCCATCGAAGGCCGCACCGACGACATCACCGATCCGCTGGTGGAGGGCGTGCTCAAGCCGCTCTATGCGGCCTATGCCTGCGTGAAGAAGGCGCGCGACGCCCGCCAGCCGCTAGATCTCGACCTTCCCGAGCGCAAGATCATCTTGAAGCCGGACGGCACGGTGGACCGGGTGGTGGTACCCGAGCGCCTCGATGCTCACCGGCTCATCGAGGAGTTCATGATCCTCGCCAACGTCGCCGCCGCCGAGACGCTGGAGGAGAAGAAGACGCCCCTCATCTACCGCGTCCATGACGGCCCGACGCTGGCCAAGCTCTCGGCCCTGCGCGACTTCCTGAAGACGCTGGACATCGGCCTGCCGAAGACCGACCAGGTGCGCCCCTCCCACTTCAACCGCATCCTGGAAGAGGTGAAGGATACGGATGCCGCCCCGCTGGTGAACCAGGTGATCCTGCGCAGCCAGAGCCAGGCGGAGTACGCCTCGGAGAATTACGGCCATTTCGGCCTGAATCTCCGCCGCTACGCCCATTTCACCTCCCCCATCCGGCGCTATGCGGACCTCATCGTCCATCGCGGCCTCGTGCGGGCGCTGGGCGTGGGCAAGGACGGGCTGCCGGAAGACGCGACCGTCGAGAGCCTCGGCGAGGTGGCGGCTGCCATTTCCGTTACGGAACGTCGCGCCATGGCCGCGGAGCGGGAGACGGTGGACCGGCTCATCGCCCATCATCTGGCGGACCAGATCGGCGCGACCTTCAATGCCCGCATCACCGGGGCGACGAAGGCGGGACTCTTCGTCGCGCTCGACATCACCGGGGCGGACGGCTTCATTCCCGCCTCAACCCTGGGCCAGGACTATTACCGGTACGACGAAGTGCGGCAGGCGCTGGTGGGAGACCGTACCGGCGAGATGCACCGCATCGGCGACCGGGTGGAGGTCAAGCTGGTGGAGGCCGCGCCGGTGGCCGGAGCACTGCGGTTTGAGCTTCTGAGCGAAGGCTCCTATGTAAAGGGTCCGCGCGGGGGTGGACCCCAGCGCCGCGGCGCGCCCTCCGGGTTCGCGGGCCGGCCGGGAAGATCCGCGCCGGGCCGTGCGAAAGCGGGCAAGGCAGGTTCCGGAAAGGCCGGCTCCGGCAAGGCCAAGCCGGGACCCGGCAGGCGCTGAGGCGTCCGGCCGATAAAACGTTGGAGAAGCGCGCTCCTCAGGGGCGACCGAGAGGTTCAGGACCGTGACCACGCCGACCGGCATGACCGTGACCCAGAAGCTGGCGACGCCCGAAGAGGCGGCGGCCGGCGAGGCCGCGGGTGCGCCCGGCGGCGCGTTCGAGCTTCCCCCGCCCCGCCGCGAGGTACCCGGCGCCCTGATGCGCGGCGCGCGCGGCCTGTGCCCCGCCTGCGGCGCCGGCCGCATGTTTTCCAGCTACCTGAAGGTCTCGCCCTTCTGCGCCACCTGCGGCGAGGAGCTGTACCACCACCGCGCCGACGACGCGCCGCCCTATGCGGTGATCTTCGTGGTGGGCCACATCGTGGTGCCGCTGATGGTGCTGGTGGAGGAATTGTACCGGCCGGAGCTGTGGGTGCACCTCTCCCTCTGGCTGCCGCTGACGCTGGTGCTCTGCCTCGCCCTGCTACCGCCACTGAAGGGCATGCTGGTGAACCTGCAATGGGCGCTGCGCATGCACGGCTTCGATTCCGGCAGTGAGGAACGTGAGGCGCCCCCCGAGGGTGCCGTCCGCCCCGTCATCCGTGCCGTCCGTCCGATACTCTGAGCATCATGAACGATTTTGCCACCCGCCTGACCGAAGCCGAGCGCCTTCAGGCGTCTCCCAACGTGCGCCCGCGCGACGCCGCCACCCTCATCCTGCTCGACAGCAAGGGCAAGAAGCCCCGCGTGCTGATGGGCCGGCGGCATCCCAAGCTCAAGTTCCTGCCGGGCGTCTACGTGTTTCCCGGCGGCCGGCTGGAGAAGTCCGACAAGGCCATGCCGGTCTATGGCTGCCTCGATCCGGACAGCGAACGCCGGCTGATGGCCCATGTGCAGCGCCCGAGCCTCGGCCGCGCGCGCGGCCTTGCCGCCGCCTCCATCCGCGAGATGTACGAGGAAACCGGCCTGCTCGTCGGCACCAAGGAGTGCGGTGCCCCCGAATCCCCCGGTGACGACTGGCGCGCGTTCGAGGAGCGCGGGGTGTTCCCCGATCTTAGCGCCCTCACCTTCGTCGCCCGTGCCATCACGCCGCCCCGCCGCCCCCGGCGCTTCGACACCCGCTTCTTCATCGCCGACGCCACGGCCGTCTGCGACGAGGTGAAGGGGCTGGTGGGCGAGGAGTCCGAACTCATCGACCTTGCATGGCTGACCTTCGCGGAGACGGAGAAGCAGGAGCTTCCCACCATCACCCGCGTGGTGCTCGAGGAACTGGCCGCCCGCATTGATGCCGGCTTCGGCCCGCGCCTGCCCGTGCCCTCCTACGCCATGGTCCGCGGACGCTTCGTCCGCACCCTCCTGGATTGAAGCCGAACGCGATGCATGCTCCCCACGGGTCCCTCGGCCACATGAGCCGGACGGCCTCCATCGCGGCCGCCATCTCCGCCATCACGGTGGTGGGCGTCGGCATCAGCCTGTCCATTCCCCTGCTGGCGCTGGAGCTGGAATCGCGCGGCGTCACCGGCAAGTGGATCGGCATCAACACGGCGGTGGCCGGCATCGCCACCATCTTCACCGCGCCCTTCGTGCCGCTCATGGTGCGCAAGATCGGGCTGCGCGCGCTGCTGGTGGGGGCCATCGTGCTCGCCGCGGCGAGCCTCGTGGGATTCAAGGCGGCGCCGTCCTTCCTCATGTGGTTCCCGCTGCGCTTCGCCTTCGGCGCGGCGCTGTGCATCCTGTTCGCGGTCTCGGAATTCTGGATCAATGCCCTTGCCCCGCCCAACCGGCGCGGGCTCATCATGGGCATCTACGCCACCGCGCTGTCGCTGGGGGCGGCGCTGGGGCCGACCATGCTCAGCGTGCTCGGCGCCTCCGGCTGGGCGCCCTACCTCGCCGGCGCGGTCGTGCTGCTGCTGGGCGCCATTCCCATCCTGCTGGCGCGGGGAATCACCCCCCGCATCCATGACGACAGCCACCACGGCGTGCTCACCTTCGTGCGGCGCTCGCCCTCGGCGGTGCTGGCGGCGCTGGTGTTCGGCGCCATCGAGACGGCGGTGATGACCTTCCTGCCGCTCTACGGCCTGCGCCTCGGCCTCGCCGAGACCAGCGCCGCCCTGCTGCTGACGGCGGCGGTATTGGGCAACGTCGCCTTCCAGATCCCCATCGGTCTCATCAGCGACAAGGTGGACCGGCGTGTGCTGCTGCTCTGCTGCTCGCTGGCGGGTGCAGCGGGCGCCTTCACTTTGCCCTTCGTGCCGGTGTCGAGCCCGTGGTTCCTGGCCATGATCTTCCTCGCCACGGGCGTGGTGGGCTCGCTCTACACGGTCGGCCTCGCCCATCTGGGCGAGCGATTCCATGGCGCGGACCTCGCAGCCGCCAATGCGGCGTTCGTGATGCTCTATTCCGTGGGCCTCATCGCCGGCCCGCCGCTGGCCGGCGCCGGCATGGATCTTTACAACCCGTATGGCTTCGCCTTCGTCATCTCCACCATGCTCGCCGTCTATGCGGCCATCGTCGCCGTGCGGCTGATGATGCGCGGACGGAGGGAGGCGTGATCCAGCGGAAGGGTCGCCCACCCTTGACATTAGGGGCGCATTGAGAGAGTTTCCGCGCCCACGAGCCGCCGGAGACCGGCAGCGCGTCCGTTCTTCTTTTCGCCACCTCACGGTTTGCAAAAACCAGACGGTCGCACGCCGCACGCGGCACCCAGGGATCAAGACATGGCCAAGGCTGCAACCATCAAGATCAAGCTCCTGTCCTCGGCGGACACGGGCGTGTTCTACGTCACCAAGAAGAATTCCCGCACCAAGACCGACAAGATCGTGCTCAAGAAGTACGACCCGGTGGTGCGCAAGCACGTCGAGTTCCGCGAGACCAAGATCAAGTGATCCGCGCTGCGGCGCTGGACAACGGCGCCGCGCGGCTTACAATCCAAGGTTCATCGTGACTGGACAGGGCACCCTCCGGGTGCCCTTTTCTTTTGGGCGAGTCGCTTTGTGCGTCATGCCCCGGCTTGTCCGGGGCATCCACTTCGCCATTTGGCCGGCGCTCAGAACCTGACGCGCGATCGGCGGAAGAGTGGATCCCCCGCACGAGGCGGGGGATGACAGCGAGACTGAAGGCCTGCAATCCATCCCGGGAGAGCGTTCGCAGCGACGTCTACCGCCCCTGCCGCAGTGCGTTGAGGACGGTGAGCGAGGCGTAGCCGTCCGCCGGCGTGATTCCCGCCTTCTGCTGGAAGGCGCGCACCGCGCGCATGGTGTCGGCGCCCACGCGGCCGTCGGAGCCGCCGGTGTTGAAGCCCGCCGCCGTGAGGCGCTGCTGGATCTCCTGGATCTCCGCCAGCGTCAGCGCCCGCTCGCCGCCGGGCCAGGAGGCGACGAACGGCCCCTCCCCCATCACCCGGTCGCCGAGGTGCACCACCGCCAGCGCGTAGTTGGACGAGGGGTTGTAGGAGCGCACCGCATAGAAATTGTGGAGCAGCAGCAGCGCCGGCCCGCCGGGACCGCCGGGCAGCCAGAGCCGCGCCGGCTCGTCATAGGCGGACAGCGACTGCCCCTCGATGGTGGTGAGGCCGAGTTCCCCCCACTGGGAGAGCGGGCGGCGCGTCTTGTTGTCGGCGAGGTCGGAATTGAAATTGCCGGGCAGCTTCGCCTCGAAGCCCCACGGCTCGCCGCGCCGGTACTTGCCGCGCTTCACCAGATAGTTGGCGGTGCCGGCCAGCGCGTCGTCCGGCTTGCCGAAGGGCGAGATGCGGCCGTCGCCGTCGAAATCCACGCCCATGTTGAGCCACACCTCGGGCATCCACTGGGTGTGGCCCATGGCGCCGGCCCACGAGCCGGTCATCTCCTGCGGCGTGCCCCAGCCGCGCTCGACGATGACGAGGGCGTTGAGAAGCTCCGCCTCCCAGTATTTGCGCCGCCGCGCATCGCCCCACGCCAGCGCCGCCAGCGAATTGAAGATGGGCTTCATGTGCTTGGGATTGTCGAGCACCTCGCCATAGGCGCTCTCCATGCCCCAGTAGCCGAGCATCACCCGGCGATCGACGCCGAACGCCTGCTCGATTCGATCGAACAGGGCGGAATATTGCCGGGCCTTCTGCTTGCCGGTGGCGATGCGCCAATCGGAGACGCGGCGGTTGAGATATTGCCAGGACTGCTCGGTGAACTCTTCCTGGTTGCGGTCCTGCGCATAGACCGAGGTGTCCGGCTTCAGGCCACCGAACACCTTGTTGTAGGTGGCATCCGACACGCCGCGGGCACGCGCCCGGGCGCGGAAGGTCTCGACCCATTTGGGAAAGGGCTGCGCCGCCTGCTGGGCGAAGACGGGCGGGGCGAGAAGCCCGGCACCTGCCAGAAATGCGCTCCCCGCGAGACCGAGGGTGAAGGCGCGGCGGCCGATGAGGAGGCGGGATCGGTCGTCGGTCATGGTTCCTCGGCGGGATCAGCTGGGGGAGGCGAACGGCCGGGCGGAGGCCAGCACCTCGGGATCGGCCACGGTGCGGCCGACGATGGCGGTGACACGCTCCGGCTCGAACGGCCGCAGCGTGGAGATGAGGCGCACCGGCGCCGTATCGGGCGGCGCCACGGCCGGACCGATGAGCTGCGTCACCCGCCGGGCGATGGCGGGCGCGGGATCGATCCAGGTGACGGGCCACGGCGCGAGGCGCTCGAAGCGGTCCACCAGCAGCGGATAATGGGTGCAGGCCAGAACCACCGTGTCGGTGCGCCGGCCGCCGGCGGAGACGAAGCAGGGCGCGATCTCGGCGGCGATGTCCTCATCGTCCACCGGATCGCCCGATATGGCCGCCTCGGCGAGGCCGGCGAGCCGGTCGCTGGGCACGAGGGCCACGTCGCACCCCTGCGCGAACTCGCGCACGAGGCCGGCCGTATAGTCGCGCCGCACGGTGCCAGGGGTGGCGAGCACGCTGACCCGCTTCGTCCGGGAGGCGATGCAGGCGGGCTTGATGGCGGGAACGGTGCCGATGAAGGGCAGCGCATGGCGCGCGCGCAGGCTCGGCAGCGCCAGCGTGGAAATGGTGTTGCAGGCGATGACCACCAGATCGGGCGAAACATCCGCGATCAGCCGGTCCACCACATGGCCGACGCGCTCCAGCATCACGTCGTCGGTGAGCGCGCCGTAGGGAAAGGCCGCATCATCCGCCGCATAGACGAGCCGCGCATCCGGCCGGGCCTTGGCCACCTCGCGGAAGACGGACAGCCCGCCCACCCCCGAATCGAACACAAGAATGGTCGGCGCGACGCCGGGATGGGACGCGGACGCGGTCAGCGGGGCGGCGAGGGAGGTCACGGCGGAACTCTCGATGGCAGCGTGTGCCATGGCTTATCCTCAATAGCGCAGGCGAGATTGTGACCGCGCCATCGTAAAGGAAGGGTGAGCGTGGACGGCGGGACGTTGGTTCTCCCCTCTCCCCTTGCGGGAGAGGGGCCGGGGGTGAGGGGGGCGACCTCTCCACCTGCCCTCCATCGGCCCTTTCCGCACCATACCCCTCACCCCAGCCCTCTCCCGCAAGGGGAGAGGGGGCTCGGTCCGTTGGGGTGAAAAGGGCCGCCCCACCGAAACGTCAGCGCCGTTGACGCTTGACATGCGCTATATCTGAACGAATATAGCTACATTGCCAAAGCGGGGCTGGATCGACGCCATGAAGACCGACGCCATGACGGACGAGAGCCTCCAGCGCGACGACATCATCGGGCAGGATCTCCTGTCGTTCGACGTCGCGGTGGACGGCAGCCGTTTCCGCATGAGCTTCAGCCAGCCGGATGGCTCCAGCGCGTCGCTCAACCTGCCGTCGGACTGCCTGCGCGCGCTGGTGATGACCCTGCCCAAGATGATGGCCGAGGTGCTGCGCGCCCAATACAAGGACGAGAGCCTGCGTCTCGTCTATCCCGCGCACATGGTGCGGGTGGAGCAGGCGTCCGAGCCCTCCACCCTGATCCTCACCCTCGCCACGCCCGACGGCTTCGAGGTGTCGTTTGCCCTTGGTGGTCGCCAGCTCCAGACGCTGGCCGCCGCCCACGCCAACATCCGCCGCACGGGCGAGGCGGCCCCCGTCTTCAACTGATCCCCCCTTTCTGACGAGCGACCGACCCCACCTGATCCGTTTGTTTTTCCGATCTCTTTTTCCCATCTCTCGTGTGGCATCTCGCAACGGAGGCACCGGGAGCCGAAAGGCCCCCGGTGCCATATTTTTGGCCCGTCAGCGGATCGGATAGGGACGCCGCGTCACGTATCGGTGGAAGCCGGTCGCGAGCAGCACGATGGCCATGGCACCCACCGCAACGGGCATCAGGGCGAACGTCCAGGACGCCCCCATGAGCATGGCGACGATGGGATCGGCCCCGGCCGGCGGATGCAGGGTGTCGGTCAGCAGCATCACGGCGATGGCGACACCAACGCCCATGGCCACCGCCCACGGCGCCGCGCCGCAAAAGGACAGCACGACAACGCCAACGGCCGTGGACAGCACATGCCCGCCAACGACATTGCGCGGCCGCGCCAACGGGCTTTGAGGGAGCGCGAAGACGAGGACGCAGCTTGCGCCGAAGGGCGCGATGAGCAGCAGCACGCCGGAGCCATCCTGAGCGAGACCGAGGAGGAGAATCGCCAGGAAGGCCCCGAACCCGGCAAGGCCGGCTTCAAGCGCGCGCCGGGCCAGCGGCGCCCCCTGGCCGGAGGCTCCTGACCCGGAAAAAAGGAACGTCATGGGACAAGCACCCGAAAAGCGGGAGGAAGACGGCGATGGCACGGCGGCGCCCCAGGAGAGCCGCCGCCGCGCCGGCGGATCAGCCCGCTTTCTTGAACTTCGCCGCCTCCTCCGAGCCGCCGGTGGCATTGCCCTTGGAATAAGAATGCGCTCCGACGCCGGCGAGGTTGCCGCCCTCAACGATGAGATATTCGTCGCGGATGGGGCGCCCCTCGAAGAAGCATTCGAGGATTTCACGGGTGCCGGCCGCATAGCGGGCCTGGGCGGTGAGCGAGGTGCCGGACATGTGCGGGGTCATGCCGTTCCACGCCATGGTGCGCCAGGGGTGATCGGCCGGCGCCGGCTGCGGGAACCATACGTCGCCCGCATAGCCCGCGAGCCTGCCGCTCTCCAGCGCCCGGGCGATGGCGTCGCGGTCACACAGCTTGCCGCGCGCGGTGTTGACGATGTAGGCGCCGCGCTTGAACAGCTTCAGCGTCTCCTCGTTCACCATGTGCTCGGTCTCGGGATGCAGCGGGCAGTTCAACGTCACCACATCGCAATGGGGGTACATCTCCTCGCGGGTGGCGTGGAAGGTGAGGTTCAGCTCCTTCTCGATGGCTTCCGGCAGGCGGTGGCGGTCAGTGTAGTGCAGCTCCACGTCGAACGGCGCGAGGCGGCGCAGCACGGCGAGGCCGATGCGGCCGGCAGCCACGGTGCCGACGCTCATGGCTTCCAGATCGTAGGAGTGCTGCACGCAGTCGGCGATGTTCCAGCCACCCTTGCGTGCCCAGTCATGGGCGGGGAGATAGTTGCGCACCAGGCCGAGGATCATCATCACCACGTGCTCGGCGACGCTGATGGAGTTGCAATAGGTGACTTCGGCGACGGTGACGCCCCGGTCGATGGCCGACTGCAGATCCACATGGTCCGAGCCGATGCCGGCGGTGAGCGCGAGCTTGAGGTTCTTCGCCTTGGCGAAGCGCTCGGGCGTCAGATAGGCCGGCCAGAACGGCTGGGAGATGACGATGTCGGCATCCACCAGCTCCCGCTCGAACACCGAATCCGGGCCGTCCTTGTCGGCGGTGACGACCAGCGTGTGGCCGTTGGCTTCCAGATATTTGCGCAGGCCCAGCTCGCCGGAGACGCTGCCGAGCATGGTGCCGGGGATGAAGTCGATGGCCTTCGGCGTCGGCAGGGTCTGGCCGCCGGGATAATGATCGATCTTCGGCAGGTCGTCGCGGGCATAGGTCTTCGGCAGGCCGCCGATGGGGTCGTCGTAGAGAACGCAGAGAACCTTGGCCATGGTTTCCTCCTTGAGGCGATGGAGGCGCGCGTCCGCGATCGCCGGGTGGGAGGCCGGCGCCGGTGGGAACGGGACGCATTTGGGACGATCCGCGGGGCGGCCTGAGGCCACCGCGCCGCGCTTCCATCTTGAGGCCGGCGCAGGTCGCGTCCGGCTTTTGCGAGTTAAGAGCGGGGGCGGCGGCCGGTCCAATCGTTTGGCGGCAACGATTGATAGCCGCCTGCGATAAGCCCTCTCAGGCGCAGGCGGTGAGGGCCGGCCGGGCGACGCTCTCGCCCATCCGGCGCGCCGCGTGGCGCATGAAGGCGCCCGCCAGCGGCGATTGCGGGTCGCGGTCCGAGGTGACAACGCCCACGCTCTGGCTGTGCACCGGGTCGACCAGGGGCACGGCGACGAGATGGTCCGGCGCATCGAAGGTTTCGAGATAGGTGTGGGGCACGATGCCGGACCACGCCCCCGAGCGCACCAGAGACCACACGCCGAGGAAGCTGTTGGCCTCGATGCGGGGATTGGAGGCCACCCCCGCCTCGGCGAGGATGCGGTCCACGATGCGCCGGTTCTGCATGTCGCTGGTGAGCAGGCACAAGGGATGCGCCGCCGCCTCCGACCAGCCGATGGCATTGCGGCCGGAGAAGGCGCCGGCGGCGGTGACGAAGACGTAGGTCTCGTCATAGAGCGGGAGGGAGCGCACGCGGGTCAGCGGCTCGTTCTCGGAATAGGTGACGCCGGCATCGATATCGAGCGTGTCGAGCCCGCGCTGGATGGCGGTGGAGGCCAGCGACAGCAGTTGCACCCGCACATTGGGATAGCGGGCGCAGAAGCCGTTCACCAGCGCCGGCAAGGCGGGGATGGCGGCGGGAATGGCGCCGATGCGCAGCGTGCCGGACAGGCCGGTGGCGGCATCCGAGAGGTCCTGCCGCATGCCGTTATAATCCGCCACCATGCGCTGCGCCCAGGCAAGCACGCGCTCGCCCTCCAGCGTGAGCCCGAGGAAGCGGTGGGAGCGGATGACCAGCGGCAGGCCCAGCTCCTCCTCCAGCTTGCGGATGCCGGCGGACAGGCCCGGCTGCGACACCCGGCAGGCCTCCGCCGCCCGCCCGAAATGCCCCTCGCGCGCCACCGCCACCAGATATTCGAGCTGGCGCATGAACATGTGTGTGCCCTTCCTATTCTGCGAGTCGATCTTATATATCGAAGGGAATAACGACAAGGCACCGTCCGGTTTGATAAGCTGCGCGCGGCGGATACAGCGCAGCGCCGGGCGATCCGATGCGCGATTGCGTGTGTGAGGTTCCATGGCGTCGCTGAGCGTGAGAATCGACCTTGCTCCCGGAGGCCGGCTCGGCCCCGGCAAGATCGAGCTTCTGGAGAAGATCGAGGCGCTCGGCTCCATCTCGGCGGCGGGCCGCGAGATGGACATGTCCTATCGCCGGGCGTGGGAGCTGGTGGAGGAACTGAACACGCTCTTCCCCGCCCCGCTCGTCTCCGCCCGCTCCGGCGGCAAGCACGGCGGCGGCACGGCGCTCACGGCGCTGGGGCAGGCGGTCGTCGCCAATTATCGCGCCATCGAGAAGGCCGCCGATGCGGCGACGCGCGCGGCCGTGGCGGAGCTGGAGGCGGAACTCGCCGCCACGCCCACCGCCGCCGAATAGTCCCGCGACCTCCGCGCGGCCGGCCCTAGGCCCGCGCCGCCCGCA
>NZ_JAYRPE010000008.1:0-62857 GCF_041911315.1 Xanthobacter sp.
GAGCGGCTCCTGCGCGGCGCCGGCAAGGCCCGCGTCTCCGCCGCCCCCGAGGCCGTGTGGGCGATGCTGCTGGACCCGGACACGCTCGCCGCCATCATCCCCGGCGCCCACGACGTGCGCAAAGTCTCCGATACGAAATTCACCGCCGACGTGACGCTGGGCATCGGCCCGGTGAAGGGCCGCTACAAGGCGCAGGTTGCCCTCTCGGACCTCGACCCGCCCAGGGCCGTAACCCTCTCCGGCAAAGTGGCCGGAAACCTCGGCTTCGGCGGCGGCTCCGGCCGCATAACCCTCACGCCGGACCGCACGGGCGGGACGGAGCTGTCCTACACCTACGAGGCCTTTGTCGGCGGCAAGGTGGCGAGCGTCGGCGGGCGGCTGCTGGACGGCGCGGCCAAGGTCATCATCGGCCAGTTCTTCGCGGCCCTCGCCCGCAAAGCGGGCGGCGGCGCCGGGACGGACGGCGGGCTCGTCTCCCGGCTCCTCGCCCGGCTCTCCACGCTGCTGGGGAGGGACGCGCCATGAAGCCCGCGGCCTTCGATTACGTCCGCGCCGAGAGCGTGGACGAGGCCCTCGCCGTGCTGCGCGAGGAGGGCTCGGACGCCCGCATCCTCGCCGGCGGCATGTCCTTCATGGCCATGCTCAACATGCGCCTCGCCCGGCCCAAGGTGCTGGTGGACATCATGCGCGTCGCCCCCCTCGCGCGGATGGAGGAGGAGACCGGCGCGCTGAAGATCGGCGCCGGCGTGCGGCAGGCGCGGCTGCTCGCCGCCGACGGGCTGGCGCAGGCCGCTCCGCTCATCGCCAAGGCACTGCCCTTCACCGGCCATGCCCAGACCCGCAGCCGGGGCACGGTGTGCGGCTCCATCGCCCATGCGGACCCGAGTGCGGAGCTGCCGCTCTGTCTCGTGACGCTGAAGGGCCATGTGCACCTCAGAAGCGCCAAGACGGCGCGCAAGGTAGCGGCGGACGACTTCTTCACCGGCATGATGGCGACGGCCAAGGCCGATGACGAGATGATCGAGGCCGTCTCCTTTCCCACGCCGCGCGGAGAAGGCACCGCCTTCCGCGAGATCGCCCGCCGCCATGGGGATTTCGCCATCGTCGCCTGCGCGGCGCTGGTCTCCGACACAGGCATCCGCCTCGGCGTGGGCGGCGTCGCCGACATGCCGGTGGCCCGCGATTTCCCGCTGCTCGACGGCACGGCGCTGGACGACGCGCTGAACGCGCTGGCTTGGGAACTGGATGCCCGCGACGACGTGCATGCCACCGCCCGCTATCGCCGCGAGCTGGTGCGCCGCATCGGCCGCGCCACCATCGAGGAGGCCAAAAGATGCCGCGCCTGAGCGCCGCCGCGCGCCACACCGTGCGCTTCACCCTCAACGGCCGCGCGGTGGCGGGGCAGGCCGCCCCGCGCACCCTGCTCTCCGATTTCCTGCGCCACGAGATCGGCGCCACCGGCACCCATGTGGGCTGCGAGCACGGCGTGTGCGGCGCCTGCACCGTGGATGTGGACGGGATGCTGACCCGCGCCTGCATGACGCTCGCCGTGCAGGTGGAGGGCTGCGCCATCCGCACCGTGGAGGGCCTCGCCCCGGCACCGGATCGCCTGTCCGTTCTGCAGGCTGCCTTCCGCCGCCACCACGCGCTGCAATGCGGCTTCTGCACCGCCGGCATCCTCATTTCGCTCGACGTGTTCCTGAAGGCGGAGCCGGACCCGAGCGAGGAGGCGGTGCGCGATCTCCTCTCCGGCCATCTGTGCCGCTGCACCGGCTACACGCCCATCGTCCGCGCCGCGCTGGAAGCGGCGGCGGAGCTTCGCGACGTCCAAGGGAAAACCACCCATGCTTGACCTCGGCACCAGCTTCCTCGCCAGCGTGGCGCGCGATCCCGGAGCCATCGCCATCGTGGACGGCGACCTGCGCCTCACCTACCGCGACTGGCTCGGCAGGATCGGCGCCGTGGTCGCCGCCTTCGACCGGCTGGGGCTGAAGCCCGGCGACCATCTGGTGAGCGTGCTGCAGAACCGGTTCGAGGCGGCGACCCTGCACTGGGCCTGCCAGTTCGCCGGCCTCGTCATCACCCCCATCAACTGGCGCAGCAAGGCGGACGAGATCGATTTCGCGCTGGAGAATGCCGAGGCGAAGGCCCTGGTGTTCGAGGAGGTTTCCGCCGAGGCCGTGCGGGGCGCGACGCAAGCCGCCGGGCTGCTGACCATTGCTGTGGGCATCGAGGCGGAAGGCGCCGTGCCCTTCGCCGAGCTTCTGGCTGAGGCGGCACCCGCCCCGCTGCCGCGGGCGGGGGCGGATGCCTGGTCCATCATGCTCTACACCTCCGGCACCACCTCCCGCCCCAAGGGCGTGCCGCGCCGCCACCGGGCGGAGCGGGCGGCGGGCATCGCCCATGTGGCGCAGAACCTGTACCGGCGGGGCGAGGTGACGCTGGGCGTCATGCCGCTTTACCACACCATGGGGGTGCGCTCGCTCATCGCCATGTCGGTCATCGGCGGCACCTTCGTGTGCCTGCCGCGCTACGACACGAAAAGCGCGCTGGCGCTGATCGAGCGCGAGCGCGTCACCAACCTCTATCTGGTGCCGACGCTCTACCACGACCTCGTGCACGATCCCGCCTTCGCCACCACCGACGTGTCGAGCGTGCGCAAGCTGGGCTTCGCCGGCGCCTCCATGACCGACGGGCTCCTGAAGAAGCTCGACGCGGAATTCTCGCCCGAGCTGTTCGTGAACCATTACGGCTCCTCGGAAATCTACACCTTCACCATCGACCAGAAGGCCATCCTCAAGCCGGGCTCCGCCGGCCGCGCGGGCATCAACCAGATGGTGCGCGTGGTGCGCCTCGGCGCGACCTCCGCCGACGAGATCGCGGCGGAGGGGGAGGAAGGCGAGATCATCGCCCTGCTGGCCGGGGACGAATCCTTCGAGGGCTACTGGCGCCGCCCCGAGGCCGACGCGAAGTCCCTGCGCGACGGCTGGTACTTCACCGGCGACACCGGCTTCGTGGACACCGACGGCGACCTCTTCGTCACCGGCCGGGTGGACGACATGATCATCACCGGCGGCGAGAACGTCTCGCCGGTGGAAATCGAAAGCTGCCTGTCCCTTCACCCCGCCGTGTCCGAGGTGGCGGTGGTGGGCCTGCCCGACGAGAAGTGGGGCAAGATCGTCGTCGCCTTCGTCAAGCGCGCCGCGCCGGTGGAAACAAGCGAGCTGGATGCCTGGTGCCGCACCTCGGGCCTCGCCAATTTCAAGCGCCCGCGCCGCTTCGTGTTCGTCGCCGACATCCCGAAATCCCCGGTGGGCAAGCTTCTGCGCCGCCAGCTCGTCGCCGGTGAATACGTGGCCGAGGCGGACACAGCCCACTCCGCCGCCTGACCTCTTCTTGCCAATTCACGTTCATCCAGAAGGAAACCCAAGATGGCCGTAGCCTACACCTTCGCCGATCCCCGCCTCGCCAAGCTGGACGGGTTCGGCGTCGAGATCGACGAAGCCAAACAGCGCGCCGACATCGTCCTGAACCGCCCGCCCTTCAACATCGTCTCCATGCCCCAGCGCGACCAGCTCCGCCTCGTGTTCGAGACGCTGGACGAGGACGAGCGCGTGCGCGTCATCGTGGTGCGCGCGGTGGGTGAGCACTTCTCCTCCGGCGGCAACATCAAGGGCTTCATGGAGGCCTCACCGGAGACCGTCTCCAAGCTCGCCTGGAACATCGCCGCGCCCTTCCGCGCCTCGAAGCCGGTCATCGCCGCAAACCGGGGCTTCTGCTTCGGCGTGGGCTTCGAACTGTCGCTCGCCTGCGATTTCCGCATCGTGACCGACACCACCCAATATGCCCTGCCCGAGCAGAAGCTCGGCCAGATCCCCGGCTCCGGCGGCTCGGCGCGCCTGCAGATGATGGTGGGCATCACCCGCACCAAGGACATCGTGATGCGCTCCAAGCGCATCAGCGCGCAGCAGGCTCTCGACTGGGGCATCGCCACCGAGAAGGTGGCCGACGCGGACCTGGAAAAGGCCACAGACGCCCTCGTGGACGAGCTGCGCGCCTTCTCGCCCATGGCCCAGCGCACGGCGAAGAAGCTGCTCAACGACACCGAGGACTCCCCGCTCTCCATCGCCATCGAGCTGGAAGGCCATTGCTACAGCCGCCTCAGGCAATCCCACGACTTCAAGGAGGGCGTCGAGGCCTTCCACGAGAAGCGCAAGCCGGCGTTCAAGGGCTGCTGAACACACAAAACATGCCCCTCAGGGGCCGGGAGGAAACAACAATGTCCGCTCAAGATATACCCGTCGCCCCTGCCGCCATGGCGGTGGGGAGCCGCCAGCGCAACAGCGCGATCATCGCATCCGTGCTCGGCTGGTCGCTCGATTTGTTCGACCTGTTCATCCTGCTCTATGTGGCGCCGGTGGTGGGGCAGTTGTTCTTCCCCTCCACCCATCCCACGTGGTCGCTGGCGGCGGTCTATGCCTCGTTCGCGGTGACGCTGCTGATGCGGCCCATCGGCTCGGCCCTGTTCGGCCATTATGCCGACGTGCACGGCCGCAAGGGCGCCATGCTGGTGGCCATCACCGGCGTCGGCCTCTCCACCGCCGCCTTCGGCCTGCTGCCCACCATCCATCAGGTGGGTGCCATCGCTCCCGTCATCTTCCTGCTGCTGCGCCTCGTGCAGGGCGTGTTCGTGGGCGGCGTGGTGGCCTCCACCCACACCATCGGCACGGAATCGGTGCCGCCCAACTGGCGCGGCCTCATGTCCGGCCTCGTGGGCGGCGGCGGCGCGGGCATCGGTGCGCTGCTCGCCTCCATCGTCTTCCTCATCACCTCCACTTTGTTCCCGGGCGATGCCTTCGCCGAGACCGGCTGGCGGGTGATGTTCTTCTCCGGCCTCCTCTCCTCCTTCCTCGGCTGGTTCATCTTCCGGAACCTTGAGGAATCTCCCTACTGGAAGGAAATGCAGAAGCAGAAGGCGGCGAAGAAGGCCGCGGGCGCCGCGAGCCAGACGCCGCTCAAGGCCCTGTTCGCGAGCGGCTACCGCAACGTGCTGCTGGTGAACCTGCTCATCACCATCGGCGGCGGCGCGGGCTACTACCTCACCTCCGGCTACATGCCGACCTTCCTGAAGCTCATCAACAAGCTGCCGAACCAGACCTCGTCCTACATCCTGATGGCCTGCTCGGTCTCCGCCCTCATCTCGGCGGTGCTGGTGGGCGCGCTCAGCGACGTGATCGGCCGCAAGAAGACCTTCCTGCTGGTGGGCATCGCCGCCATCATCCTCCTGCCGACCTTCTACCTCGGCATGGCGAAGGCGACGGACATGTCCACCATCGTGCTCTATGCGCTGGGCATCGCCTTCATGGGCAATGCGGGCTACGCGCCGGTGCTGATCTTCCTCAACGAGCGCTTCCCCACCGCCATGCGCGCCTCGGGAACGGGCCTGTCGTGGAACATCGGCTTCGCCATCGGCGGCATGATGCCCACCTTCGTCTCGCTGGCGAGCCCCACGCCCGCGGACCTGCCCCTGTCGCTCTCCTTGTTCGCCGGCGGCGTGTTCGTGCTCTACCTCATCGGCACGCTCATCATCCCGGAAACGAAGGGCAATTTCCGGTAGGCTGGACGCCCCACGAACCGGAGAGTCGCGCCGCAAGGCGTGGCTCTCGCGCCCCGGCAGGACCGGGCAAGACCACACACGGGCAGAACCATGGCGAATACGAAGACCTTGCGCTCCGGCGGCCAAATCCTGGTGGAGGCGCTGAAGATCCACGGCGTCGAACGCGTCTTCTGCGTGCCCGGCGAGAGCTTCCTCGCCGCCATCGACGCCCTCGCTGGAGCGGACCGGGCCATCGAGACCATCGTCACCCGCCACGAGGCCGGCGCCGCCAACATGGCAGAGGCCTATGGCAAGCTCACCGCGAAGCCCGGCATCTGCTTCGTCACCCGCGGCCCCGGCGCGAGCCATGCGGCCATCGGCATCCATACCGCCGCGCAGGATTCCACGCCGATGATCCTGTTCATCGGCCAGGTGGGCTCGCACATGCGCCAGCGCGAGGCATGGCAGGAGGTGGACTACCCCGCCATGTTCGGCGGCATGGCCAAATGGGTGGTCGAGATCGACCGCCCCGAGCGCATCCCCGAACTCGTCTCCCGCGCCTTCCACGTCGCGACCTCCGGCCGCCCCGGCCCGGTGGTGGTGGCCCTGCCAGAGGACGTGCTTTCCGATGAATGCGAGACGGGGGATGCGCAGGCCTATCGCCGCGTCGCCGCCCATCCGGGGGCGCAGGACATGGCGCGGCTCGCCGCCATGATCGGCGAGAGCGCGCGTCCCCTCGTGCTGGTGGGGGGCGGCGGCTGGACCAAGGCGGCCTGCCGCAATTTCGCGCACTTCGTCGAGGCGTTCGATTTGCCGGTGGCGGCGGGCTTCCGCCGGCAGGATATCCTCGACAACAACCACCCCAACTATATCGGCCACGCCGGCCTTGGCCCGAGCCCGAAGCTCGTGGCCCGCATCCGCAACGCGGACCTCATCATTGCGGTCGGCGGCCGCCTCGGCGAGACGACCACCAACGGCTACACCCTGTTCGACGTGCCGCGCCCGGCGCAGCGCTTCGTGCATGTCCATGCGGACCCGAACGAGCTGGGCCGGGTCTATCAGGCGGACCTGCCCATCAATGCCGGAATGCCGGAGTTCGCCGCCGCCGCTGCGGCGCTGAAGCCCAAGGGCCCCACCGGCTGGCGCACCCGCACGCCGTGGAGCGACGAGGTGAAGGCCGCCCGCTCCGCCTATGAGGCCGACCAGGTCCCCGGCCCCATGCCCGGCCGGCTCGATCTCGGCGCGGTGATGATGCATCTGCGCGAGGTGCTGCCGAAGGACGCCATCCTCGCCAACGGCGCCGGCAACTATGCCATCTGGGTGCACAAATTCCACCGCTACGGCGGCTTCCGCACCCAGCTCGCTCCCACCTCCGGCGCCATGGGCTACGGCCTGCCGGCGGCCATCTCGGCCAAGCTCCACCACCCCGACCGCGAGGTGATCTGCTTCGCCGGCGACGGCTGCTTCCTCATGAGCGGGCAGGAGCTCGCAACCGCCTGCCAGTACAAGGCCGGGGTGGTGGTGCTGGTGGTCAACAACAACATGTACGGCTCCATCCGCGCCCATCAGGAGCGCGAATATCCCGGCCGTGTTTACGCCACGACGCTGGAGAACCCGGACTTCCCGGCGCTGGCCCGCGCCTATGGCGCGTTTGGCGAGAAGGTGGAGGAGACGGCGGCTTTCGCCGACGCCTTCGCCCGCGCCCGCGCCTTCACCGCCGAGCACGGGAAGCCGGCCCTGCTCGAACTCGTCATCGACCCCGAGGCCATCACCCCCTCGACCACGCTGACCGCCCTGCGCGCGGCGGCGCTGAAAGCGGGACACGGCTGACGTGAAAGGGCCGTCGCGGACGGCCGGGAGGACACATGAACGCCATCGCCCCGCTCGCGGCGCAGAACCTCATCGACGGCATCTGGCAAGGCGCGCTCTCCGGAGAGACCGCGCCGAGCCTCGATCCCGCCACCGGCGCCGTGCTCGGCCATTTCCCGGCGAGCGGGGCGGCGGACGCCGAGGCGGCCATAGCCGCCGCAAGGCACGCCTTCGAGCGGCCGGAATGGGCTCAGGCCCCGCGCCTGCGGCAGATGGTGATGCTGCGCTGGGCCAATGCGATGGAAAAGAAGGCGGACGCCCTCGCCCGCCTGCTCACCGCCGAGAACGGCAAGCCGCTCGCCCAGTCGCGTGGCGAGATCGCCGGCTCCATCTCGGAGATCCGCTATTATGCGGGCATCACGCGCTACATCCCCGGCCATGTGTTCGAGGTGGAGCCGGGCGCCTTCTCCACCCTGCTGAAGGAACCGGCGGGCGTCGCCGGCCTCATCATTCCGTGGAACGCGCCGGTGGTGCTGCTCATCCGCGCGCTGACGCCTGCGCTCGCCGCCGGCTGTACGGCGGTGGTGAAGCCTGCCGCCCAAACCGCCCTCGTCACCGCCGAGATCCTGCGCACGCTGGCGCAGGTGGAGGGCCTGCCGCGCGGCGTCGTCAACCTCGTCACCGAGACGGGGCACGACGTGGCGCGCACGCTGGTGGCCTCGCCGGAGGTGGATGTCATCTCCTTCACCGGCTCCAACGCCACCGGCGCGCGCATCATGGCCGATGCGGCGCCCACCATGAAGAAGCTGTCGCTGGAGCTGGGCGGCAAGTCCTGCTGCCTCGTGTTCGAGGATGCGGACGTGGAGGCCGTGGCGCCGAAGCTCGCGGCGGCGGCCACCATCATCGCAGGCCAGCAATGCACGGCGGCCCGGCGCATTCTCGTCCACGAGAGCCGCTATGAGGCCATGAAGGCGGCGCTGAAGGGCGCCCTCGCCAGCCTGAAGATCGCCCCCGGCGCGGCCGAGGGCAGCCAGATGGGCCCGCTCATCGATGAATCCTCCCGCGCGCAGGTGGAGCGCAAGACCGAGGAGGCCATGGCGCTGGCCGACGAGGTGGTGCTCGCCGGCAGCCGGCCCGGCGGCGCGCTGGAGAAAGGCGCCTTCCTTTCCCCCACACTGCTGGCCCATGCCGACACCGGCGCCTTCTTCGTGCAGGAGGAGATCTTCGGCCCCCTCGTGGTGATCGAGCGCTTCTCCGACGAAAGGGACGCCGTGAGGCGCGCCAACCACACGGACTACGGCCTCTCCGCCAGCGTCTGGACCCGTGACGGCGCACGGGCGATGCGGGTGGCGCGGGCGCTGCGCAACGGCACGGTGTGGATCAACGACCACAACAAGCTGTTCGCGGAAGCCGAGACCGGCGGCTATCGCCGGAGCGGCCTCGGCCGGCTGCATGGCTATGATGCGCTGATCGACTTCATGGAGATCAAGCACATCTATCAGGAGGCCGGTGTGGTCTGATGCCCGCCCGCGCTCCCATTCCCGACATGCCTTTCTTCGACACGGTGATCGTGGGCGGCGGCTCCGCCGGCTGCGTCATGGCGAACCGGCTCTCGGCGGATCCCGCCCACAGCGTCCTGCTGATCGAGGCGGGGGAGGATACGCCCCCCGGCGCCGTGCCCGAACCGATTGCCGACAGCTATCCCATGGGCCTGTTCCACGGCGACCGCTTCGTCTGGCCCGGCCTCTCCGCCTTCACCGCCCACCGACCGGATGGCACGCGCGGGTCGCGCGCCTATGAGCAGGGCCGCATCATGGGCGGCGGCTCCAGCATCAACGTGCAGTCCGCCAATCGCGGCCTGCCGCGCGACTATGACGAATGGGCCGCCCTCGGCGCCGCCGGCTGGGGCTGGGACGACGTGCTGCCCTTCTTCATCAAGCTGGAGCGCGATCTCGATTGCGGCGGACCGCTGCACGGCAGGGATGGCCCCATCCCCATCCGCCGCATCCTGCCGCCCGGCTGGCCGCCCTTTGCCGAGGCCGCGACCGCGGCGTTCGCGGCGAGCGGCCTGCCGCGCCGGCTGGACCAGAACGGCGAGTTCGAGGACGGGGTGTTTCCGCCCGCCTTCAACAACGAGCACGACCGCCGCGTCTCGGCCGCCATCGGCTATCTCGACGCCGCCACACGCGCCCGGCCGAACCTTGCGATCTGGCCGCGCACGCAGGTGCTGCGCCTCAGGATGGACGGCGCCCGTGCCGCGGGCGTTGAGGTGGAGCGGGACGGCGCGGTGATGGAAGTCGCCGCGGGCCGCGTGGTGGTGACGGCGGGGGCGTTGCAGACGCCGGCCATCCTCATGCGCGCCGGCATCGGCGACGGGGTGGCGCTGGCGGCGCTGGGGCTTCCGGTCGTCATCCACCGGCCCGCTGTGGGGCGGAACCTGCGCGACCATCCCACCCTCACCTTCTGCCAGTATCTGCCGGAGCGGCTGCGCCTGCCCATGACCTGTCGCCGGGCCAGCTTCGCCGCCCTGCGGTTCTCCTCCGGCGTGGACAGAGGCGAAGCCTCGGACCTCTACGCCACCGCCTCGGCGCGGGCCGGCTGGCACGGGCTCGGCCGGCGGCTGGGGCTCTATTTCCTGTGGTGCAACCGGCCGAAGTCCAGCGGCTCAGTGCGCCTCGTCTCGGGCGATCCGCGCGCCTATCCGCAGGCCGACCTCAACCTGCTCGACGACCCTTCCGACCTCGCGCGGATGAAGGCGGGCGCGCGCACCCTCTTCTCCCTCCTCGTCTGCGAGGCGCTCAACCCGGATGCGGGGGATGTCTTCCCCGCCGCCTTCTCGCCCTTCGTGAAACGCCTCAGCCGCATGTCCCGCACCAACGCGCTTCTCGCCGAGGCGCTGGGCGCGCTCCTCGACGTGCCGGCGGCGCTGCGCCAGATGGCGCTGAAGCGCTTCATGTCCGGTGGCGTCTCGCTGGCGGAGATCGTCGCGGACGAGGCGCGGCTGGAGGCCTTCGTGCGATCGAGCACCTTCGGCGTCTGGCACGCCAGCGGCACCTGCCGCCTCGGCGCGCCAGACGACCCGCAGGCGGTGCTCGATTCCTCCGGCCGGGTCATCGGCAGCGAGAATCTCTATGTGGCGGACGCCTCCGCCATGCCGCGCCTGCCCACCGCCAACACCAACATCCCGGTGCTGATGATCGCCGAGAAGATCGCCGCCGGCCTCGCCCGCGCCTGATGCGGCGCGGGCGGCGGCACCTCAGCCCTTGGACTTGAGGTAGGCGACCATGCCGATCACGTCCTCAGCCACCAGCCGGCCGATGGGCCCGCTGGAATAGACGGCGTTCACCACTTTGCCCTCCGGGTCGAGCAGGAAGCCGGTGGTCTGCAGATAATGGGGCTCCGCATTGGTGTAGGCCCCGAGCTTTTCGGCGACCGCATCCGCATCGGCGCTGTGGCCGACGGGGAAGGACAGCTTGTGCCGGGCGATAGTGCCGGCGCTGGTCGGCTCGTCGTCCACCGAGAAGGCCACCACCTTGATCCCCGTCGCGGCGAGCTTTTCGGCGGCGCGCTGGAAGCCGGCGAGCTGGGCCTGGCAATAGGGGCACCAGGCCCCGCGATAGACCAGCACCACGCCATAGGAGCCGGCGAGGGCTCCCGGCAGCGCCATGGTGCCGCCACCGACGGCGGGGACGGTGAGGGCGGGAAACGTCTCGCCATTCTGCAAACGCGACATGGACAGCTCCTTGAACTGGACTTGTCGGTCCAAGGCGCCAGAGCGAAATTGGACTGTCAAGTCCAGTTCTGTTAGGCTTGGTCCATGTCGAAGACGCCGACGCCCCCACGCCCGACACCCCCACATGCCCTCACCCGCCGTGGTGCCGCCACCCGCGCCCGCATCATCGCGACGGCGGCGGACCTCATCCACGCCCACGGCGCCGAGCGCACCAGCCTCGACGACGTGATGGAGGCGGGCGGGTTCAGCAAGTCGCAGCTCTACCACTACTTCTCCGACAAGAATGCGCTGGTGCTGGAGGTGATCCGCTTCCAGACGGAGCGGGTGCTTGCCGCCCAGGATCCGCACCTCGGCACGCTCGATTCCCTCTACGCTCTGAAGCGCTGGCGCGACGCGCTGCTGGCGATCAATGCGGCGGGCGGCACTGCCGGCTGTCCGCTGGGATCTCTGGCGAGCGAGGTGTCCAACGATTTCGAGACCGCCCGGCTCGATTGCGCCGCCGGCTTCGCGAAATGGAGCGGCCTTCTGGAGCTGGGCTTCGCCCGGATGCAGGCGCGCGGAGAGATTGGCCCGTCCGCCGATCCCCACACCCTCGGCATCGCCGTGCTGAGCGCCGTGCAGGGCGGGCTGCTGCTCGCCAAGACCGCGCGCTCGGCCGAGCCGCTGCGCGTCGCCTTGGACATGGCCATCGCCGAGGTCGCCCGGCACACCACGACGGGCGCGGCCTAGGCTGCGGACGGCGCCGCGCCGGCGACTTCGGCGATGAGGGCGCGCAGCCAGCGCTGGCCGGCATGGCCGTGGGTGCGTTCGTGCCAGATGAGGCTCACGTCGAACCCCTCGGCAAGCCACGGCACATCGATCATCAGCAGCCGCGCGGGCGGATCGCGCAGCAGGCGGCGGGGCACCAGCGCCACGAGATCGCTCGCGGCGACGATCTCGGGAATGAACAGGAACGAGGCGGCCGACATCACGACCTTGCGCCGGTGGCCCAAAGCGGCGAGGCCCTCGTCCACCGGAGTGCGGAAATGGCCGCCGCTGGGCGACACGATCACGTGCTCCAGCTCGGCATAGGCTTCGATGGACAGTCCAGGCCGCAGGCGCGGATGGCCGCGCCGGCCGATCAGCACATAGGTCTCGGCGAACAGGTGCTGCGCGCGCAGATGCGCCTGGGCCGGCTGGGGCGTGGTGAGCACGAGGTCGGTCTCGCCGGAGGCGAGCTGCTGCTCGATCAGATCGGGCATCAGATGACGCACCGCCACCCGCACGCCCGGCGCCCGCGCCCGCAGCGCCACCACCAGCGGCATGACGACCGCGGCCTGAATATAGTCCGAGCAGGCGATGGTGACGGTCAGATCCGCCGTCACCGGATCGAAGTCGCGGGCCTCCAGCGTGGCTCGCAACTGGTCCAGCGCAGCACGCAGCGGGCCGGCGAGTTCCACCGCCTTGGCGGTGGGCGTCATGCCGCGCCGGGCCGGCACCAGCAGCGGATCGTCGAACAGGTCGCGCAGGCGGGCGAGCTGCGCGCTCACCGCCGGCTGGCTGAGATGGAGCCGCGCCGCCGCCCGCGTCACGTTCCGCTCGGCGAGCAGCGCTTCCAGCGTGACCAGAAGATTGAGGTCGAGGCGGCTGGTATCCATCTTGATTATATCAACTCAGAAGAGATGCGATT
The DNA here is from genome assembly GCF_041911315.1 of Xanthobacter sp. Taxonomy (NCBI): domain Bacteria; kingdom Pseudomonadati; phylum Pseudomonadota; class Alphaproteobacteria; order Hyphomicrobiales; family Xanthobacteraceae; genus Xanthobacter; species Xanthobacter sp. The sequence continues at coordinate 12,808 of NZ_JAYRPE010000008.1, forward strand.
TCATAGATAGCATGACGCAGCCTAGCTTCGAAGCGTCGCCGCCCGCGCGGAACCGGCCCACTCCGGCCGCAGCGGGCGCCAGGGAGCTTTGGTCATGTCCAAGACAGTTCTCGTGGTCTTCGCCCACCCCGAGCCCGCCTCCGTCACCCGCCAGCTGGTGGACGTGACGGTGGAGACGCTCGCCGCCGAAGGCCACCGCATTCTCACGTCCGATCTCTACGGCATGCGCTGGAAGGCGGTGTTCGACGCGGACGACTTCCCGAGCCGCGCCAACCCGGAACGGCTCTCCTTCGTCACCGAATCGGGCCACGCCTATGCCACCGGCCGGCAGACGCCCGATGTGGTGGCGGAGCAGGAAAAGCTCCTCGCCGCCGATGCCGTGATCCTGCAGTTTCCGCTCTGGTGGTATGGCGTCCCCGCCATCCTCAAGGGCTGGATCGAGCGGGTCTATGCCTTCGGCTTCGCCTATGGCTACAGCAACGGCACTAACGAGCACCGCTACGGCGAGGGCATCCTGAAGGACAAAAGGGCGCTGGTGAACGTGCTGACGGGCGGCCCCGCCGCCGATTACGGGCCGCGCGGCATCAACGGACCCATCGACCAGCTGCTGTTTCCCCTCACCCACGGCGCCCTGTTCTATCCGGGCATGGAGGTGCTGCCCGTCCACGCCGTCTACGGCGCGGGGCGCTTCACCAGCGCCGAGCAGGTGGAGGCGGCGAAGGCCGCCTGGCGGCAGCGGCTCGGCGGGCTGTTCACGGACACGCCCATCCCCTTCCGCGCCCAGAACGGCGGCGATTTCCCGGACCGGCACACCATGGCCGACCATGTGGCGCCGGGCCGGACGGGGATCGTCGCCCATGTGGCGGAGACAGACGCCGGCTGACGCGGAACGGGGCCGGCTTTTTCCCGCCCAGCCAGTCGTTCACGCGCGCAGACGGCGCAGAAGAATCGAACGGGACAAGCGTTGTCGGCCCGGCCTATAGTCGTTGAAGATGGGACGAACGGGCCGGGCCGGCCTGCATTGCCAAATGTTCCCGGTTTTTCTTTGCCGAATCTTCCCGTTTTCCCTGGCAGCGTTCCCTAGAAGACACACCTTGAAATCCTAAGAGGATTCTCAGCCGCGCGGCCGATTGACGGCACTTCGGGCGCGCTTATGGTTTCATCGTGGAAGAATTCTGGTGTGACGACCCACACGGTTCCCGGCGCCCGGCGCGGGTCATCGCGGCGACGTCACACCGCCAAAAAAACGGCCCCGGTCGGACGAGGGCTGAAAGGGGCGGGCGATGCACGGGGAGCGCGAGAGCGGGGCCTCACGGAGCGCACATTCGCAGCGGGTGCCTTCCCGCCGCGTTGCGCCCGGACACTCGACAGCCGGCAGGACGGCCTCGGCAGGCGCCTCGCGGCGCGCCATGGCCATCGCGCTCGGTCTTTCCGCCGCAGCCGTGCCGGTTGCGCTGCTGGCAGCCTTCCCGGCGCTCGCGCAGGAGCAGAGCGATTCGTCCGGCACCCTCCAGCTCGGCACGGTGGAGGTGGTCGCCACCACCCCGCTCTCCGGCACCGGCATCGATGCCGACAAGGTGCCCGGCGCCGTCACCATCATCGGCGCCGACCAGTTCGACCGGCTGAACTCCTTCGCCGTCACCGACGGCCTGTTCCAGTACACGCCCAGCGCCAACACGTCCGACGTGCAGGGCAACGCCTTCTTCCAGGATTTCCGCTACCGCGGCTTCGCCGCCTCCCCGCTCCAGGGCACGCCGCAGGGCATCGCCGTCTACCAGAACGGCATCCGCCTCAACGAGGCGTTCGGCGACACGGTGAACTGGGACCTCATCCCTGAGGTCGCCATCAGCCGCGCCGAGGTGTTCTCCAACAATCCCGCCTTCGGCCTCAACGCGCTGGGCGGCGCCGTCTCCATCCAGATGAAGAACGGCTTCAATTATCACGGCTTCGAAGGCAGCATTCAGGGCGGGTCCTACGGCCAGATCGGCGGCAACATCCAGTACGGCGGCGAGAAGGACGGCTTCGGCGTCTACGTCGCGGCGGATGCCGTGCATTCCGATGGCTGGCGCCTGCAATCGCCGTCCGACCTCGCCCGCTTCTACGGCGACCTCGGATGGAAGAACGACAAGACCGAAGTCCACCTCGTCGCCAGCGCCGCCACCACCAATCTGGGCGTGGTCGGCCCGACCCCGGTGGAGATGCTGAACCAGAACTGGAACTCCATCTACACCTGGCCGCAGACCACCGAGAACAACGTCGGCATGCTGGCCCTGAATGGCAAGTATGACCTCACCGATACCTGGCAATTGCAAGGCAACCTCTATGCACGCAAGTTCAGCCAGGCGCACGTGGACGGCAACGACGCCGATCTGGAGGCCTGCTCCAACAAGTGGAATCCGGGTGTCGGCAACACCAAGATGTGCCTGGAGGAGGACCAGTTCACCGGTCCGCCCGGCGGCGGCAACCCGGCCACCAACCCGGCCTATGCCGCCTTCCGCAGCCAGATGGTCCTCTATGACCAGAACGGCAACACCATCCCGTTCACCACGCTCGGACCCAACCAGCTCTACGGCGTCATCAACCGCACCTGGACCGACACCACCACCTATGGCGGCTCGGTGCAGGCGACCAGCACCGACAAGCTGCTGGGCCACGACAATTACTTCGTGGTCGGCGGCAGCATCGATTCCAGCGACATCAACTTCCGCTCCAATACGGAGCTGGGCATCACCAACACCAACACCCTGCAGGTGGTGGGCACCGGCACCTACCTGAAGAACATCCCCAATTATTCGCTGCCGGACCAGTATCAGGTCTTCTACCTGCCGGTGGACCTCAACGCGAGCACCCGTTACTACGGCCTCTACGCCACCAATGCCTTCGACATGACCGACCGGGCCACCCTGACCATGGGCGCGCGCCTCAATATCGCGCAGATCTCCATGCAGGACGGCACCGGAACGAGCCCGCAGCTCAACGGCGACTACACCTTCGCCCGCATCAACCCGCTCATCGGCCTCACCTACAAGCTCACGCCGGAGGCCACCCTCTACGGCGGCTATTCGGAATCCAACCGCGCGCCCACCCCGCTGGAGCTGAACTGCGCCGATCCCAACCGGCCGTGCCTCTTGGAAAACTCGCTGGTGGCGGACCCGCCGCTCAACCAGGTGGTCTCCCACACCTACGAGGTGGGCCTGCGCGGCAACGGCATGCTGTTCGGCGGCAAGGTGAACTGGAAGCTCGGCGTCTATCGCGTGGACAGCGACGACGACATCGTGTCCCTCGCCAGCCAGCAGACCGGCTACGGCTATTACACCAACGTGCCCGCCACCCGCCGCGAGGGCTTCGAGGCGGAGATGCAGTATGTGAACGGGCCGTGGAAGTTCTACGCCAACTACGCCTATCTCAACGCCACCTACCAGTTCACCGGCTATCTCGCCTCCCCCAACAATCCCTATGCCAATGACGGGCAGGTTCTGGTGACGCCGGGCGACACCATCCCCGGCATCCCCACCCAGACCCTCAAGCTCGGCGTCGACTACATGGTGACGCCGAAGTGGAAGCTGGGCGGCGACGTGATTGCCGTCTCCAGCCAGTATTATGTGGGTGACGATGCCAATCAGGCGCCCATGCTGCCGGGATACTGGGTCGCCAACATCCACACCTCCTATCAGGTGACGGACAACATCCAGGTGTTCGGCTACATCAACAACCTGTTCAATGCCCGTTACGCCACCTACGGCACCTTCTTCGACACGGAATATCTCGGCCTCAACAATCCGCAGATGCAGTCGCCGGGCCAGCCCTTCTCCGCTTATGCGGGCCTGAAGGCGACCTTCTAACCGGCGGCGCGCCTGCTGGCGGCGGGCGTGCGCTTCATCTGCGCGATCGGGCGATCGGACGGGCGCAGGGGCTCTTCGATCGCCGCTCTCAGGGCGGACCCGGGGCGCATACCGGGTCCGCCCCTCCAACACAAATGTGGCATCTGGAAAGTCGGTCCGCCGAAGGGCCGCCGGCCACTTCAAGGGCCGCCTGAAGGTGGCTATCGTTCGGCGCGACCTTCGTGGATACGCGCCCCTCGTGGATACCTGCCGTCCGATGACCCATTCCCCTGCCGCGCCCGACCTCTCCGCCGAGGAGGCGATCCTCTCCCGCCGCGCCATGCGCGCCTTCCTTCCAACGCCAGTGCCGGACGAGACCATCGGGCGCATTCTGGAAATCGCGGCCCGCGCGCCCTCCGGCACCAATGTCCAGCCCTGGCGCGTTCTGGTGCTCCGGGGGACGCCGCTCACCGCGCTGACGCAGGAGCTGCATGCCCTGTCGATGGCCGGCGACCACGGGACCGAGGAATTCCCCGTCTATCCCCGCAAGTGGCGTGAGCCCTATCTCTCCCGGCGCCGCAAGGTTGGCTGGGACCTGTATGGTTCTTTGGGCATCGCCAAGGGCGACAGTGAACGCATGCGGGCGCAGCACGCGCGCAACTTCCTGTTCTTCGATGCGCCGGTGGGCCTCATCTTCACCATGGACCGGGAGCTGGAGCGCGGCTCCTGGCTGGACTACGGCATGTTCCTCCAGAACATCATGATTGCCGCGCGTGGCGTCGGCCTCCACACCTGCCCGCAGGTCGCCTTCATGATGTATGGCGCCGTGATCGCCAGGCGCCTCGCAATTCCCGACAGCGAGATGGTCCTGTGCGGCATGGCGCTCGGCTATGCCGACCCCGCGGCGCCGGAAAACAATTTCGAGACGGTGCGCGAGCCGCTGGAGAATTTCGCGCACTTTGTCGACACCCTCGCCTGAAGGGGCCGCGCCGGCCGCACCCGGCTGGCGGCTCAGGCCAGCCCCGCCTCGGCCGCCGTGACGAGCGTCGTCTTCGAGCCGATGGCATTGAGCGCGATGCGGTGCACCACCTCGATGGGGGCGGTGCACAGGTCGCCGATCACCTTCACCGAAAAGCCGTCCGCATCCCGCGACAGCGCGGTGAAGACCACGCAGTTCTGCGTCATCATTCCGCACACGAGAAGCTCGTCCGCGCCGGCGAGCTGCGCGGCAAGGTCCGTCTCCTGGAAGGCATCGGCAAAGCGCTTGGTGACGACGGGCGCATCGCCCGCCGCGGCAAGGATCGCCGGACGGATGGCGATGCCCGGCCCGTCTGCCGCGAACAGGCCCTTCGGCGCGGTGGAGACATGGCGCACCAGCACGATGCGGTCGCCCGCCGCCCGCGCCTTGCCGATGGCGGCGACGATGCGCGCCTCGGTCTCCTCCGCCTGCCAGAGCGGCAGCACGCCGCCGGGGAAATAATCCTGCTGGATGTCGATGACGAGAAGGGTGCGGCTCATGGCAGGCTCCTGTGAATGCCCCCCTTCTAGAACCGCGCGGTGCGGGCGATCAGTGGCCTGATGGACAAGAATAATGTAAATCGGGCCAATGCGCCTCGCCATCCTCGCCTATGACGGCATCAGCCCCTTCATGCTGTCGACACCGCTCGCGGTGTTCGGCGAGCCCTTCCTCGCCGGTGGCCACAGCGTCGATGTCTGCGCCGAAGCGCCCCGCCTCTCGGCGACCGGAGGTCTCGTGATCGAGGCGCCGCATCCCCTGTCAGCCGCCCGCGCGGCGGATGTCGTCATCCTCCCCGGGTGGCGGGATGCGGACGAGCCGGTGCCCGACACGCTAGTGGCGGAGCTCAAGGCGGCGGAAGCGCGCGGTGCGCTGGTGGTGGGCCTGTGCCTCGGCGCCTTCGGGCTGGCGCAGGCCGGCCTGCTCGATGGCCGGCGCGCCACCACGCACTGGGCGCGGGCGCAGGCCTTCGCGAAACGCTATCCCGAGGTTCGGGTGGATGCCGGGGCGCTGTTCGTGGACGAAGGCCAGATCCTGACCTCGGCCGGCATCGCGGCGGGTCTCGATTGCTGCCTGCACCTCATGGCGCGGCTCTCCGGCGTGGGCGAGGCGAACCGGGTGGCGCGCCATCTCGTGGTCGCGCCGCAGCGGGCCGGCGCGCAGCCGCAGATCATCGCGCGGCCAACCATCGCCACACCCGCCGACAAGAAGGTGACCGATCTGCTGGAAAGCCTGCGGGCCGATCCCGCGCAGACGCCCGCACTGGACGATCTCGCCGTCCGCATGGGCATGAGCCGGCGCAGCCTCACCCGCCACATCCGCGCGCGCACCGGCGGCAGCCTCGGCGACTGGCTGAAGCGGGCGCGGCTGGCGCAGGCGCAGGATCTTCTGGCCTCGGGCGTCCGCGGCCTCGACGCCATCGCCCAACGCTGCGGATTTGCGGACGCGCAGGCCCTCCGGAACGCCTTCCGCGCGGAACTCGGCACCACCCCGCGCCAGTGGCTGGCGCGGCAGCGGCTGGATTGAGCGGCGCCGCCCGTTCGGACGGCGCCCCTTTCCGTAGCCTCAGGCGCCCTTGAGCGCCGCCTGGAGCTTTTCTTCCTGCTCCTTGGAGAGGCTGGTCTGCAGCACGGTACCGCCGAACTGCGCCATGTCGGCCACCACCTTGTCGGCGGTCACCTTGCCCACCAGCACGCACAGCGCCGCCTGGTTCGGGCCGAGGGCGGAGCTCGCCTGCTTGATGAAGTCGTCATTGATGCCGACATCGGTGAACTTGCCGGCGAGCGCGCCCGCACCGGCGCCGATGGCCATGCCGAGCAGCGGGTTGAGGAACAGCAGGCCGACGAGCCCGCCCCACAGGCCGCCCGAAGCGGCGCCGGCGACGGTGGTGTTGATCATCTGGTGCAGCTTGATCGAACCGTCTTCCTGACGTACCGCCACCACCGCGTCGCCGAGCTCGATCAGATATTCCTTCTGGAGCTTGAGCAGCTCCTGCCGCGCGGCCTCCGCCTTGGCCTCGGAATCATAGGCAATGATGATGAGGTCGGCCATCTTGGTCTCCAGCTCCCGTCGACAGGCATCGCTTCGCGCCCGCCGCCCTCTCTACAGGCCAAGTCGCGCCGATGCGCAACCCCCTTGGACAGCCAAACCCGCCACGAAAACCGGCCCGCCCGTCGCAAGGGCGTCACAGACCGGAGCGGTGGGGGGCAGCCTCGATGCGGCGACAGGGCACTGCTGTGGACGTTTTGTCCAATGGCTGCCGCACCGCAACACGGCGACAAGGTCCGGGTGCGAATGGACGCCGAGGCCATGTCAGGAAGATCGAGGCAGCACCGCGCGGGACGGCTCGTCGTCACCGCAGCCGCAGGGCTCCTGATCGCGCTCGCTTCGCCCCGTCCCGGCGTGGCCGCGTCCGACGCCGAACGCAGCGCGCTGGGCGCGATGCTGTTCTCCGATCCCGACCTTTCCGCAGGACGCAACCAGTCCTGCGCCACCTGCCATGATCCGGCGCACGGCTTCGCCGACCCGCGGAAAGACGCTGCCAGCGGCGCCGTCTCCGTCGGCTCGGACGGACACGCGCACGGCGTGCGCAATGCGCCCACGGCGAGCTATGCGGCATTCGCGCCGCGCTTCCACAGGGACGAGCAGGGCCGCTATGTCGGCGGCCAGTTTCTGGATGGCCGCGCCGATACGCTGGAGACGCAGGCCGGGGGACCGCTGCTCAACCCGGTCGAGATGGCGATGCCGAGCAAGGCGAGCGTGGTGGCGCGGCTGAAGGAGAAGCCGGCCTATGTGGAGGCCTTCGGCCGGCTGTTCGGGCCCGACGTCCTCGCCAGCGACACCCGCGCCTTCGCCGCGCTGACCGAGGCGCTGGCCGCCTATGAGCGCAGCGCGGAGGTTTCGCCCTTCGATTCCAGATATGACCGCTCCCTGCGCGGCGAATACAAGATGACGGATCAGGAAGAACTGGGACGTGTCCTGTTCTTCTCCACCCAGTTCACCAATTGCCACCTCTGCCACCAGATCGCGCCGCAGGGCGGCAGCCGCGAAACCTTCTCCAACTATCAGTTCCACAATATCGGCGTGCCGGCGAACCCGGATCTGCGCGCGCCCACCGATCACGGCCTGCGTGCAGGCCGGCACCTGAAGGACCGCCGGCAGGATGGCCGGTTCAAGGTGCCGACCCTGCGCAATGTCGCCGTCACCGGCCCCTACATGCACAACGGCGTGTTCAAGGACCTGCGCACCGTCATCCTCTTCTACAACAGCTATGTCACCAAATCGGACGCGCGCCGCATCGACCCCGAGACCGGCCGCCCCTTCGCGCCCCCGGAGGTCGGCAGCACGATCTCCCGCAAGGAGCTTCTGGACGCGCCCGCCCTCGACGACAAGCGCATCGACGCGCTCGTCGCCTTCCTGAAGACGCTCACGGACGCGCGCTACGAGCCGCTGCTCACGCCATGAGCGCAACCGAGATCTGCCCCATGTCGACCCATCCGAAATCAATCCGGTCGCGCCGCAGGGCGCAGCCAGAGACAAGGAGACCGGACCGTCCCGGCAGATCCCATGATCCTCGATACCGTCGACCTCTCGCGGTTGCAGTTCGCTGTGACCGCGCTCTACCATTTTCTCTTCGTGCCGCTGACGCTCGGCCTCTCGGTCCTGCTCGCCATCATGGAGACGGTCTATGTGATGACCGGCCGGCCCATCTGGCGCCAGATGACCAAGTTCTGGGGCACGCTGTTCAGCATCAATTTCGTGCTGGGGGTGGCCACCGGCATCGTCATGGAATTCCAGTTCGGCATGAACTGGAGCTATTACAGCCACTATGTGGGCGACATCTTCGGCGCACCGCTCGCCATTGAAGGCCTGATGGCCTTCTTCCTGGAGGCGACCTTCGTCGGCCTGTTCTTCTTCGGCTGGGACAGGCTATCGAAGGTGGGGCACCTCGTCACCACCTATGCCGTTGCGCTGGGCTCGAACCTCTCCGCGCTGTGGATCCTCATCGCCAACGGCTGGATGCAGAACCCCACCGGGTCGGCCTTCAACCCGCAGACCATGCGCATGGAAGTCACCGACTTCTACGCCGTGCTGTTCAATCCGGTGGCGCAGGCGAAGTTCGTGCACACCGTCTCGGCGGGCTATGTCACGGCCTCCTTCTTCGTGCTCGGCGTCTCCGCCTGGTACCTGCTGAAGGGGCGCCACACCGACCTTGCGAAACGGTCCATGACGGTGGCGGCCTCCTTCGGCCTCGCCGCGTCCCTGTCCGTGGTCGTGCTGGGCGACGAGAGCGGCTATCTCGACGGCGAGCACCAGAAGATGAAGCTCGCCGCCATCGAGGCCATGTGGGAGACCGAGCCTGCGCCGGCCGGCTTCACCATCGTCGGCCTGCCGGACCAGCAGGCGCGCGAGACGCGCTTTGCGGTGCGCGTCCCGTGGGTGCTGGGCCTCATCGCCACACGTACGCTGACGACGCAGATTCCCGGCATCGAGGAACTGGTCGGCCACGCCGAGACCCGGATCAAAAGCGGCATCCTCGCCTTCGACGCCCTGCAGCAGATCCGCGCCGCCGGCAGCAGCACGGCCATCGCGCCCGCGGTGAAGCAGGCCTTCGAGGACAATGGCGGCAACCTCGGCTACGCCCTCCTGCTGAAGCGCTATGTGGACGACCCGCGCAAGGCGACCGCCGCCCAGCTGAACCAGGCCGCCTGGGACACGGTGCCGAACGTACCGACCCTGTTCTGGTCGTTCCGGGTGATGGTGGGGCTCGGCTTCTTCTTCATCGCCTTCACCGCGCTCCTCTTCTACCTGTCGGCGCGGCGCCGTCTGGACCGCAGCCGGCCGCTGCTCTGGATCGCGGTCCTCGCCATCCCGCTGCCGTGGATCGCGGCGGAACTGGGATGGGTGGTGGCCGAGCTGGGCCGCCAGCCCTGGATCATCGAGGGCGTGCTGCCCACCGCCGCCGCGGTCTCCAGCCTCGGCGCCGGGACGGTGCTGGCGACGCTCGCCGGATTTGCCGCCATCTACACGGTGCTGATCATCATCGAGATGACGCTGATGCTCCGCGCCATCCGCAAGGGACCGGAGCCGGACGACGCCCCCGAGGCCCGGCTCATTCCCCCCGCATTCGCTGCCGCGGAGTGACTGCCATGATCCTTCACACCCTCATCGACTACGACGCGCTGCGCGTCATCTGGTGGCTGCTGCTCGGCGTGCTGCTCATCGGCTTCGCCATCATGGACGGGTTCGATCTCGGCACCGGCATGCTGCTGCCCTTCGTCGCCCGTACCGATCTGGAACGGCGTGTCGTCATCAACACGGTCGGTCCCGTCTGGGAGGGCAACCAGGTGTGGCTCATCCTCGGCGGCGGAGCCATCTTCGCCGCCTGGCCGCCGCTCTATGCGGTGTCCTTCTCTGGCTTCTACCTCGCCATGTTCGCCATCCTCTTCGCGCTGATCCTGCGGCCGGTGGGCTTCAAGTATCGCTCGAAGCGCGAGGGCACGGCCTGGCGCTCGGCGTGGGACTGGGCGCTGTTCGTGGGCGGGCTGGTGCCGGCGCTGGTCATGGGCGTCGCCGTGGGCAACGTGCTGCAGGGCGTGCCCTTCCACCTCAACGACGAGCTGCGCATCTTCTACGACGGCACCACCCTCATCGAACTGCTGAATCCCTACGGCCTGCTGTGCGGGCTGCTGAGCGTCGCCATGCTGGTGATGCACGGGGCCAACTGGCTGGTGCTGAAGACGGAGGGCGAGGTGGAGGCACGGGCCCGCGCCATCGGCAGCGGGGCGGCGCTCGCAACCGTCCTGCTCTTCGTTCTCGGCGGGGTCTGGCTCTATTTCGGCGTCAGCGGCTACCGGATCGTCGGCGAGATCGCCAAGGACGGCCCGTCCAATCCGCTGGCCAAGGCGGCGGAGCTTTCGCCCCACGCCTGGTTCGCCAATTATGCAACGCGGCCATGGATCATCGCCGGACCGCTCCTCGGCATCGTCGGCGCGCTGGCGTCGTTCGCGGCGCTGCGCGCGCGGCGGGAGATCGGCACCATCCTGGCGAGTTCCCTCGCCATCTTCGGCATCATCTCGACGGTGGGGCTCTCCATGTTCCCCTTCATCCTGCCGTCCTCCATCGACCCGCGGTCGAGCCTCACCGTGTGGGATGCCTCTTCCAGCCATCTCACCTTGTTCATCATGCTGGTCTGCGCCGTGATCTTCGTGCCCGTCATCATCGCCTACACCACGTGGGTCTACCGCGTGCTGTGGGGCAAGGTGGACGCGAAGGCCATCGCCGATGGCTCCGGCCACGCCTACTGAGGGAGCTCAAAGATGTGGTACTTCGCCTGGCTCCTCGGCCTGCCCCTGGCCGCCGCCTTCGCCGTGCTCAACGCCATGTGGTTTGAGCTGATGGACGACCGCGCCCGCACGCTCGCGAGCAAATCCAGCCAGAAATAGACCTCGACCAAGGCCGGTGCCGCACGCAAGTTCGGCACCGGCCGCGGCTTTTTCTGCCGTTCCACTTGCCCGGAGCCCATCGAAGCTTCGTCGGCTTGGACCGTTTGTCCAATCGTGCCTTGCCGCGGCCTCACCATAGTGGGGCCATCCGCGAACACAGCACGACGGACCCATGATGATCGCCCATGCTCTTTCCAGGCTGGGGGCCTGGCTTGCCGCCCGGCCCGACCGGCTCACGGTGGTGAATGCCCTGCTGCTCACCGCCATCCTGATCCTGCTCGGCTCTGCCGACCTGTTCCGCTTCGTCGGCGGCGCCGCCGTTCTCCTGTGCGCGACCGCGATCCTGGTCCGGTCCCTGCGGCGCATGGACGGCAACCCGCTGACCCTGCACCCCTACGATCTCGCCGTGATGCTCGCGCCGCCGGCCATCGCCGCCGCGCTCGCCGCGCTCGCCATCATCCTCGTGGTCGGCCATGCCCCCGGCAGCTTCGCCCACACGATGGGCCTCGTGCTGTTCACCATCGAATTCGCGCTGCTGGCACTGGGCGCGAGCGATGGCGCGCCCGAAGCTGCGAGGGCGTGATGGATTTTCCGGTCTTCCACCTCGACATCCTCGGCAATCGCGGCCTCATCGCCACCATCGCCATCCTGCACGTCCTCATCAACCACGGCCTCGCGGTGGGCCTCATGCCGCTTGTCGCGGCCATGGAATGGTATGGGCACAAGTGCGGCGACGCGCGCTGGGACAAGCTCGCCTACCGCATCCTGTTCTTCGCCTTCCTCATCACCACCACGGTCGGCGCGCTGACCGGCGTCGGCATCTGGCTGTCGGTGTCGCTGGTGAACCCCTATTCCATCGCCAGCCTCATCCGCGTCTTCTTCTGGGCGTGGTTCGTGGAATGGCTGGTGTTCATCACCGAGGTCTGCCTGATCCTCGCCTATACGCTCACCTGGAAGAAATGGACGACGGGTGCCGCCAAGGTGCGCCACATCCGCCTCGGCTTCGCGCTGGCCTTCTTCTCGTGGGTGACGATGGCCATCATCGTCTCCATCCTCGGCTTCATGATGGACCCGGGGAACTGGCTCTCCCAGCACACCTTGTGGAGCGGGTTCACCAATCCCGTCTATTTGCCGCAGCTCGCCTTCCGCACGCCGCTCGCGGCCGCCATGGCGGGGGTCATCGCCATGTTCCTCGTGCCCTTCTTCGTGAAGCGCGACGATCCCTTCCGGGCGACGGCGCTCCGGGCCATCGCGGTCTGGACGCTGGTGGCGGCGCCGCTCGTTCTGGCCGGCGGGCTCTGGTACTACGCGGTCGTGCCAGAGGCCATGCGCGAGAATTTCGGCGTGGCGCTGGCCAGCCTGCAATTCGCCGAGTGGCAGCAGAAGTTTCTGGAGATCGCGGTGGTCACCGTGGTCGCCATCCTCGCGGTGGTGCAATGGGCGATCACCAGGCCGCAGCTCCTGCCGCGTGTTGTCCTGATCGTGCCGTTCGTCGCCATCCTGTGGATGACCGGACACTTCGAGCGGGTACGCGAATTCGTCCGCAAGCCCTATGTCATCGGCAGCTACATGTATGCCAACGGCTTCAGGGTGGACGACTACGCCCTGCTCCAGCGCGACGGCGTGCTCGCCTATGCCACCTATTCCAACCCGCTGACGGACGCCGAGAAAGCCGGCCTGCCCGAGGGGCTGGCCACGCCTGAACGCGCGGCACTGCTGACGCGCATCCAGGCGGGCAAGGACGTGTTCATGAACACCTGCTCGCGCTGCCACACCGGGCACGGCGTGAATTCCGTCACCGGCCATCTCCAGCGCATGTTCGGCGACCAGCCGTGGAAGAGCGAACTCACCGCCGGCTACATCGAGAACATGCACGAGGCCCAGCCCTTCATGCCGCCCTTCCCCGGCAATGCGCGGGAGCTGGAGCTGATGGGCGCCTATCTCGAGCACCTCCAGCACAACAGCGCGCCCATCCCCGGCGCGCAGCAGGCGGGCGTCGTCGTCATCACGCCGACGCTGCGCGCCGCCCTCACCGGCGCCCCACCCCTCACCCAGGCCTCCGCAACGCCCCTCACGCGGGAGACCAGCACGCGATGAATCCCAATATTCCTGTTCCCCACGACATCCCGGTCCCCCACGACATTCCCTTGCCCATGCCGGCGCCGGAGCCGGTGCTGGTGGCGGTGCTGATCGTCTTCTTCCTCATGCACATCGCCTTCGTGAACTTCATGGTGGGCGGGGCATTGCTGTCCTTCATCTATGAAGCGCGCGGGCTGAAGCAGAAGCGCTACGACCGCCTCGCCTATGAGATCGCCTCCACCATCACGGCCAACAAGAGCATCGCGGTCGTGCTGGGGGTGGGGCCGCTGCTGGCGATCAACACCCTCTATACGGTCTATTTCTACACCGCGAATGCGCTCACCGGCGCGCTGTGGGTGTCCATCATCCCGCTGGTGGTGATCGCCTTCGTGCTCACCTACATCCACAAATATCTCTGGCACCGCACGGAGCGGATGAAGGCCCTGCACCTCGCCATTTCCGGTGTGGCGTGCCTGCTCTTCCTGTTCATCCCGCTGATCTTCCTCACCAACATCAACCTGATGCTGTTTCCCGAGAAATGGGGAACGGTGCACGGCTTCCTCTCCGCCCTCGCCTTGCCCAACGTGCTGCCGCGCTACGCCCATTTCGTGCTCGCCTGCCCGGCCATGGTGGGGCTTTTCCTCGTGTGGCTGTTCCGCCGGCGGAGCGACGCGGAGATCGCCGACACCGGCTTCAGCCGGGCCGAGCTGATCCGCCTCGGCTATCGCTGGGCGTTCTGGCCGACCATGGCGCAGTTCCTCGTCGGCCCCGTGGCCCTCTTCACCCTGCCGCACACCAGCGGCTCGCAGGCCGGCGCCTTCGGCCTGTTCGGCCTCTCCATCCTCGTGTCGCTGGCGCTGTGCGTGGTGATGATCCGCGAGATCCGCGGGCCGGACGGCGCCATCGGCCGCATGTTCGGCCTCGCCGCCTCGCTGATGCTGGTGGTGGTGGTGCTGATGGGCGCCGGGCGGCACCTCTATCGCGAGGCGGCGGTGAGCGAGCATCGCGAGATGGTCCGCGCCAAGACGCTGGACTATGCGCGCAAGGCCGAGGAGGCGCGCCGGCAGGCCGCGTCCGCCACGGCGGCGGCGGTGAAATGATCCCGGCGCGCGGGGTACGGACTTCCCAGGAGGCGGAAAGGTCGCGTTGCCTCGCGTGCCGACGGGGCGATAGTGGTCGCGGTCCAGCTGCCGCAACCGGGGAGTGACGTCGGCATGAGCGTGACTGCCATCGAGAGCGACGCCACGCGCGACAATCTGCGACTGCTCATATCGCTGCGCTGGCTGGCGGTGGCGGGGCAGATCGCGGCCATCGCCTTCGTGCATCTGTGGCTGGGCATCTCCCTGCCGCTGGCCGAGATGGGACTGGTGGTCCTCTTCCTCGTCGGCCTCAATCTCGTCAGCCTTCACCGGGCGCTCAGCGCGGTGGAGGTGACGCAGACGGAACTCTGCATCGAGCTGCTGCTCGACGTGGCGGCGCTGACCCTCCAGCTCTATCTGAGCGGCGGCGCCACCAATCCCTTCATCTCGCTGTTCCTGCTGCAGGTGATCCTCGGCGCGGTGCTGCTCGCGCCGGCCATGGCCTGGGTCATCGTGCTCGTCACCAGCCTGTCCTTCATCTGGCTCACCCACTTCTATCGGCCCATCGACTTCGGCAACCATGTGGGCGGGCACCATCACGCCGAGCGCACCTTCTTCGACCTCCATGTGCAGGGCATGTTCCTGTGCTTCATCCTCGCCTCGGTGCTCGCGGTGGTGTTCGTGACCCGCATCACCTCCAATCTGCGCCGGCGAGACGCTCACCTCGCCGAAGCCCGGCGGCGCGCGGCGGAGGAGGAGCACATCGTGCGCATCGGCCTCCTTGCCTCGGGCGCCGCCCATGAGCTTGGCACGCCGCTGGCGACGCTCTCGGTCATCCTGAACGACTGGCAGCACATGCCGCGCTTTCGCGACGATCCGGCCTTCGCCGAGGAACTGGCGGAGATGCAGACGGAGATCGGCCGCTGCAAGTCCATCGTCTCGCACATCCTCATGGTCGCGGGCGAAGCGCGGGCCGAGGAGGCCCAGCGCAGCCCGCTGTCGGACTTCCTGGACGAGATGGTGGAAAGCTGGGTGCAGAGCCGCCGCCCCAGCGCCCTCGACTACGCCAATGCGACCTCGAAGGGGGCCGCGATCACCGGGGACGGCGTGATCCAGCAGGCCCTGTTCAACGTGCTCGACAATGCGCTGGAAGCTTCGCCCGGCGGCATCAGCGTCCGGGCCGCGGAAGAGGGGGAAGACCTTGTGATCCGCGTCACCGACCAGGGTCCGGGCTTTGCTCCCGATGCGCTCACGCAGCTCGGCCGGCCGTTCCAGTCCAGCAAGGGCGAGGCGGGGCGCGGGCTGGGCCTGTTCCTCACCATCAATGTGCTGCGCAAGCTGGGCGGGGATATCGAGGCCGGCAACCTTGCGGGCGGCGGCGCCTTCGTCGAGCTCCGCCTGCCGCTGGAGGCGCTCGCCGTGGACTATGCCGATGTCGCGTGAACGGGACCTCCTTCTGGTCGAGGACGACGCCACCTTCGCCCGGGCCCTCCAGCGTTCGTTCGAGCGCCGGGGCTACAGCGTGCGGCAGTGCGGGCGCATCGGCGACCTTCCCGAGGTGCTCGCCAGCTTCCACCCCGGCCGCGCCGTGGTGGACTTGAAGCTGTTCGACGCCTCCGGCCTCGAATGCATCCAGCAGCTGCGCACCTTCGATCCCGACATGAAGATCGTGGTGCTGACGGGCTTCGCCAGCATCGCGACCGCGGTCGAGGCGATCAAGCTCGGCGCCTGCCACTACCTCGCGAAACCGTCCAACGCCGACGACATCGAGGCCGCGTTCGCGCGGCAGGACGGCAATCCGGACGTGCCCCTCGGCGTGCGGCCAAGCTCCATCAAGACGCTGGAATGGGAGCGCATCCACGAGACCCTGGCGGAAACCGACTTCAACGTCTCCGAAACCGCCCGCCGCCTCGGCATGCACCGCCGCACGCTGGCCCGCAAACTCGCCAAGCGCCGGGTGACTTAGACCGCACGCGCCATCATCGCGTGGCCGGAGGCCGAATTCCGGCGCCTCATGGCCAAGACCAAGTTGCCTCGTCCGGGAGCCGCGCCTAGCGTGCGCGTCGAACCGGCGGTTGGGGGCCGGGAAGCCGGCTTGCACCGTCGGCTTTCCCTGTCCGCGTCTGCCGGCGGAGAGGGAGCATGGCCCGTTGTGACCCGGCCGGCTCCCGCGCGTCATCCGCCTTGCAGATGCCCACCTCGCGGAGCGCGGCCGACACAAAAGACCTGATGCGGCAAGGAGGGATGAAATGCGTAAGACGACATTGGCGATCGCAATGGCTATGGCATTGACCCCCTGCATTGCGGCCCGCGCTGCCGAGCCGGATGACAGCGAGGTCATGACGGTCGTGAATCAATATCTCGCCGACATGAACCAGGGCGCGGCGGAGAAGTTCGTCAAGCTGTGCGCGCCGCAGACCATCATCATCGATGATTTCCCGCCCCATGTGTGGCAAGGCCCCACGGCGTGCATGGACTGGCTGACCGCCTTTGCGGCATTCGATGCGAAGGCGGGCATCACCCCGCGTGCGGTGACCGTCGACAAGCCATGGCGCGTCAGCGTCACCGGCGACGTCGCCTATGTCGTGATGCCGGCAACGTACAAGTATACGGAAGGCAAGGAGAAGGTCACCGAGGCCAATTCCGTGTGGACCCTGGCACTCCGGAAAGGTGCGGATGGCTGGCGCATCTCGGGATGGGCCTGGGGACAGCGATAGCCATCGCGCCCCTCCTTTCAGCTCGGCCGCGCCCTCCCGCTCAGCCGGCGCGCCCTGCCCGGCTATCGGAGGGCGGGCGAGACCGGGTTCAGAGACAGCGAAGGAGCGACAGCGCGAGGATGTCGCCCCTGTGGGCGCCCGGCTAGGCGAGTGCGGCCCGGACTTCGGCTTCGTCCAGCACGTCGTCCAGGGTTCGCCTGAGGCGCGACAGAAGCAGGTCCATTTCCTCGGCGGTGCAGGTCAGCGCGGGCGCGAGGCCGATGGTGCCATCGGCGAAGGCACGGAAGATGAGGCCGTTGCGGTAGCCGGCCTCGAACAGGCGGCGCGGCAGCTCCGTGGCGGGATCGAAGCGCGTCTTCGCCGCCTTGTCGCGCACGAGTTCCAGCGCGCCGAGCAGCCCGCGTGCGCGCGCGTCTCCCACCAGCGGATGGTCGCGCAGGCCGTCGAGCCCCGCCGTTAAGGCCGGCCCGCGCGCCTCTCCATTGGCGAGGATTCCCCCCTCCGTATAGAGGCGCAGCACCTCCAGCCCCACCGCCGCGCTAACCGGGTGGCCGGAATAGGTGAAGCCATGCCCGATGGGCGCCTCGGGGGACAGGCCGTCGGCGATGGCCTGATAGATCCGGTCCGACATAAGAACCGCGCCCATGGGCACGTAGCCGGCCGTCAGGCCCTTGGCGACGGTCATCAGGTCCGGCGACACCGCCTCCGCGTGGCAGGCGAAGAACGGCCCCGTGCGGCCGAAGCCGGTGATGACCTCGTCGGCCACGAACAGGATGTCGAGGCGCGTGCAGGCCTCCCGCATGGCCTTCAGCCAGCCGGGCGGCGGCACGATCACGCCGCCCGAGCCCTGCACGGGCTCGCAGAAGAAGGCGGCCACGTTGTCGGCCCCGAGTTCGGCGACCTTCGCCTCCAATGCGGCGACGGAAGCGGCGATCACCGCTGCGGGGTCGCCACCCACCGGGTTGCGGTAGGGATAGGGCGAGGCGATCGTGTGCTGGCGCGGCGTCGGCACATCGAAATGGGCGTGGAATGCCGGCAGCGCGGTGAGGCCCGCCCCGGTGGAAGACGAGCCGTGATAGCCCCGCTCCAGCGAGATGAAGTGCTTTTTCGCCGGCCGTCCGGTGGAGTTGAAGTAATGCGTGATGTAGCGGACCGCGCTGTCCACCGCGTCCGATCCGCCGAGGGTGAAATAGACGTGGTCCAGCCCCTCCGGCGCCAGCTCCGCGAGGCGCGCCGCAAGACGGATGGAAGGTTCCGAGCCGAAGCCGAAATAGCCGGTGGCATAGGGCAGGCGGCGCATCTGCTCCGCCGCGACCTCCACGATGCTCTCCTGCCCGTAGCCGACATTCACGCACCACAGGCCGGCGAAGGCATCCAGCAGATCATGCCCCGAGGCATCCCGCAGGAACATGCCGGAGGCGGACTGCAGCACGGTGACACCGTGCTTCTCATGGCCGCGGAACGACATGACCGGATGAATGAGGTGATCGCGGTCGAGGACCTGAAGGGAGTTCGCGGGCATCGCGGGGCGCAGCCGGGCGTCAGGCGAGGGCATCGGCGATCGCCTTTCCGCAGCTCAGCGTGTTGGCGGTGCCGCCGATGTCGGCGGTGCGGCCCGCAGGTTCGGCCAGCACCCGCTCGATGGCGCGTTCGATGGCAGCGGCGGCGTCCATTTCCCCGAGATGCTCGAGCATCATGGCCGCGGACCAGATCTGGCCCACCGGATTGGCGATGCCCTTGCCGGCGATGTCCGGCGCGGACCCATGCACCGGCTCGAACAATGAGGGGAAGGTGCGGTCGGGGTTGATGTTGCCGGACGGCGCGATGCCGATGGTGCCGGTGCAGGCGGGGCCGAGATCGGAGAGGATGTCGCCGAACAGGTTGGAGGCGACCACCACGTCGAACCGGTCCGGATGCAGCACGAACTGCGCGGTGAGGATGTCGATATGGTACTTGTCCGTGCGCACGTCGGGGTAGGTCGCCGCCATCGCCTCCACCCGCTCGTCCCAATAGGGCATGGTGATCGCGATGCCGTTGGACTTGGTGGCCGAGGTCAGGTGCCGGTTCGGCCGCCGCATGGCCAGCTCGAACGCGAATTTCAGCACCCGGTCCACGCCGTGGCGTGACATGACGGTTTCCTGAATCACCAGCTCGCGGGGCGTGCCCGGATACATGCGCCCGCCGATTGAGGTGTATTCGCCCTCCGTGTTCTCGCGCACCACCCAGAAGTCGATATCGCCCGGCTTGCGGCCCACGAGGGGGCAAGGAACGCCCGGCATCAGCCGCACGGGCCGCAGGTTCACATACTGGTCGAACTCCCGCCGGAACTGGAGCAGCGAGCCCCAGAGCGAGACGTGGTCCGGCACCGTATCGGGCCAGCCCACCGCGCCGAACAGGATGGCGTCCGAGGTGCCGACCCGCACCTTCCAGTCCGCCGGCATCATCTCGCCATGGCGGGCGTAGTAGTCGCAGCAGGCGAAATCGTGCCAGGCGAGATCGAGGCTGAAGCCATAGAGCGCCGCCGCCTTCTCCAGCACGCGCACGCCCTCGGGCATCACTTCCTTGCCGATGCCGTCTCCGGGGATGACGGCGATGCGATAGTGTCTTGCGGCCATGGTCACGTTTCCTGCGATATGTGTGAGATTGGGGTCAGACCGGCGCCGTGAGGCGCAGCCCACCCATGTGAAAGGCCTTGGGCTCCAGATATTCGGCGATGCCGAGATAGCCGCCCTCGCGGCCGAGCCCGGATTGCTTCACGCCGCCGAAGGGCGCCACCTCCATGGAGATGGCACCGGTGTTCAGCCCCACCATGCCGAACTCCAGCGCCTCTCCGACCCGCCAGGCGCGGTGCATGTCCTCGGTGAAGAAGTAGGCGGCAAGGCCATAGGGGGTCCCGTTGGCGATGGCGATCGCCTCCGCCTCGGTCTCGAAGCGGAACACCGGGGCGACGGGGCCGAAGGTCTCCTCATTGGCCAGCCGCATGTCGGTGGTGGCGCCGGTGAGGAGGAGCGGGGCGACGAAGTTTCCCTCCGCGCAGGACGTGTCGGCCTGCTGAGCCACGCGCGCGCCCTTGGCCAGCGCATCGGCCACGTGCGCGTGCACCTTTTCGGCAGCGGCCCGATTGATGAGCGGGCCGATGCCAATACCCGGCTCCGTGCCCGGCCCGACCTTCTGCGCGGCGATCCGCGCGCCGAGGCGGGCGACGAAGGCGTCGTGGATTCCGGCCTGCACCAGGATGCGGTTGGCGCACACGCAGGTCTGTCCGGCATTGCGGAATTTGGAGGCCATGGCCCCCTCCACCGCAAGGTCGAGATCGGCATCGTCGAAGACGATGAAGGGCGCGTTGCCGCCCAGTTCCAGGCTCAGCTTCTTCAGCGTCCCCGCCGACGCGCGCATGAGATGGGCGCCGACCCTGGTCGAACCGGTGAACGAGATCTTGCGGACCGTAGGGTTCGAGGTGAGTTCATCGCCGATGGCGGCCGGCAGGCCCGTCACCACGGAGATAACGCCGGCGGGAATGCCGGCCCGCTCCGCGAGCTTCACCACCGCCAGAGCGGAAAACGGCGTCAGTTCCGAAGGCTTGATGACCATGGTGCAGCCGGCGGCGAGGGCCGGCGCGCATTTACGCGTGATCATCGCGATGGGAAAATTCCAGGGCGTGATGGCGGCGGTGACGCCGATGGGCTGCTCCAGCATCAGGATGCGCCGGTCGGCGCCGGGCGCCGGGATGGTGCGGCCGTAGATGCGTCGCGCCTCCTCCGCGAACCACTTCACGAAGGAGGCGCCGTAGCGCACTTCCCCCTCCGCCTCGGCGAGCGGCTTGCCCTGCTCCGCCGTCATGATCCGCGCGAGGTCGGCAGCGTTCGCGAGGATGAGGTCGTTCCACCGCTCCAGCAGGCGCGCGCGCTCCGCCGCCGGCACTGAACGCCACGAGCGGAACGCCGTCTCCGCCGCCTCGATGGCGCGCCGCGTCTCGGCCGCGCCGCACGCCGGAACTGTGCCCACGGCCTTGCCGGTTGCGGGATCCTCCACGGCGAGCGTCGCGCCGTCGTCGGCAGCGCACCACTGCCCGCCGATGAAGGCCGCCTGGACGAGGAGGCTCGGGTCGGAGAGGGCGAGCAAGTTTTCAGCGGCGAGGGACATGGGCGACGTCTTTCAATAGCCGCGGCTGCGTTCGACGAGGCCGATCATCGGCTCGCCCGCGGCGTGGCGGCGGAGGTTTTCGAGCAGGCTGACCACGGCAGTCTCCGGCCGGGTGAGACTTGCGACGTGCGGGGTCAGCAGGATGCGCGGATGGCTCCAGAACGGATGCTCCGGCGGCAGGGGCTCCGGCTCCGTGACATCGAGCACGGCGCCCGAGAGGGTGCCGGCATCGAGGGCTGCAATCAGGTCCTCAGCCACCAGATGGCCGCCGCGGCCCGCATTGACGATCCGGGCGCCCTTCGGCAGCCGCGCGAACAGGCTTGCACCGAGGATGCCCCGCGTCTCGGCGGTGAGCGGCAGCAGGCAGACGAGGATGTCGGTGCGGGCCAGGAACGAGGCGAGCCCGGCCTCGCCGGCGAAGGTCTCCACGTTCGGGATATCCCGCGGCGAGCGGCTCCAGCCGGCGAGGGGGAAGCCGAACGGCGCGAGGCCCGTGAGCGCCGCCTGTCCCAGCGAGCCGAGCCCCATGATGCCGACGCGCCGTTGCGCTGCCGGTGTTTCATAATGCTGCGCCCAGAGGTGCCGCTTCTGCTGGTCGATATAGGTCGGCAGGTCGCGGTGGAGCGCGAGCACGGCCATGGTCACATACTCGACCATGCCCTCGACGATGCCGGGCTCCACCATGCGCACCACGGGAATGCCCGGCGGGATGCGGGTGAGGTCGAGGTGATCCACGCCGGCCCCGGTGGAGAAGACCACTTCGAGGTTCGGAAACGTCGCCGCCAGATCCACCCGCACGTCCCAGACGGCAACCCAGCGGATATCGGCCGGGTCTCCCATGTCGGGCCAGATGCGCACGTCGATTTCAGGCGCCATTTCGCCGATCAGCCGGCGCCAGACTTCGCCGCGGGCGGGATCGGCCATGTAGAGGAGTGCCATGGGCAGGACCTGACAGAATGAGGGGGCGGGATCAGGAAACGGCAACCCACAGCTTGCGCACGGTCTCCAGCGTTTCCCAGGTTCCCACGAAGCCCGGCCGCAACACGAAGGTGTCGCCGGCGCAGAAGCGGCGCGGGGCGCCGCCATCCTCCGTCAACACGACCACGCCGGAGAGGATCGTGCAATATTCCCACGTCTCGCCCTTGATGGAGCGCGTGACGCCGGGCGTCGCTTCCCAGATGCCGGTGCGGATGTCCTTGTGGCCGGCGGCCGCGATTTCCCAGGTCTTGTAGCTCGGATCACCGGCGATCCGCCGGTCGGGCACGGGCTTGCTCTCGCGCGCGGGTCCGGGGGCGGCAAGGTCGAAGGCG
The DNA here is from genome assembly GCF_041911315.1 of Xanthobacter sp. NCBI lineage: Bacteria > Pseudomonadati > Pseudomonadota > Alphaproteobacteria > Hyphomicrobiales > Xanthobacteraceae > Xanthobacter > Xanthobacter sp. Next base: position 35,418 of record NZ_JAYRPE010000008.1, read on the forward strand.
ATGAGGTTGCTCATGGGCGCGGTTCCAGACGGCAAAGGGAGGCGGGCGCGGCCGGGATCGGCCGCAACCGCGCGGTGCGAGGCGTGCGAGATTTCAGGCGTCGGCGTTCTTCCGCGGCGCGGTGCGTGCGCTGAGGGAGACGAGGATCACCATCAGGAAGGAGATCGCGGTCAAAAGGGTGCTGATGGCGGCGATGGTCGGATCGATCTCGTCGCGCAGCGCCGTGAACATGCGCTTGGTGAGCGTCTGGTACTCGCCGCCCGAGATGAAGATGGCGACCACCGTCTCGTCCAGCGCCGAGATGAAGGCGAACAGCAGGCCCGAGATGACGCTGGGGCGGATCTGCGGCAACGTCACGATGAAGAAGGTGCGCAGCCGGTTCATGCCGAGACTGCGCGAGACCATCTCCTGCGCCGGATCGAACTTCCTGAGGCCCGTCAGCACCGAGATGATGACGAACGGCAGGCCGAGCATGACGTTGGCGAGGATGAGGCCGCTCATGGTCGCGAGCAGGCCCACATTGGCATAGACGAGAAACACGCCGACGGCCGTGATCACGATCGGCACCACGAGGGGCAGGAGCAGCACCACCTGCAGGCTGCGCACCAGGCGCGACGTGCTGAGATTCAAAGCGTAGGCCGCCGCCGTTCCAAGCACGGTCGCGATGATCGCGCTCGACACGGCGAGGATCAGGCTGACCCGCGTCGCCTGCATCCAGGCGGCGCTTTCGAGATAGGCCTCGTACCAGCGCAGCGACCAGGAGGGCGGCGGGAAGGCAAGGAAGCGGGCGCCCGAGAAGGACATGGGCACGATGATGAGGACGGGGACCATCAGCCAGACCAGGATGAGGCCCACCGCCACGTAAAGGATGATGCGGGAGAGGGACATGATCAGCGCGCCCCCATGATGCGTTCGAACGGGATGATGAGGCTCGCCAGCCGGAAGACGAGGAACACGCAGGCGAGCAGCACGATGCTGATGGAAGAGGCGGCGCCCCACTCGTTGTAAACCTCGATGTTCCGCGAGACGAGCATGGAGACCATGTAGGTCCGCCCGCCGCCGAGCAGTTCCGGGGTGATGTAGAAGCCGAGCGTCAGCACGAAGACGAGGACCATGCCAGCCACGACGCCGGGCAGCGACAAAGGCAGGAACACCCGCGTGAAGACGTAGAAGGGCGTGCCGCCGAGGCTCGCGCCGGCCATGGTGAGTTCGGCCGGAATCTTCTGCATGGTGGCGTAGAGCGGCAGCACCATGAAGGGCAGGAGGATGTGCACCGTCGCGATCACGGTACCCAGCTCGTTGTTGACGAGCGCGAGAGGGTTCTGGATCAGCCCGAAGTCGGTCAGCACCGAGTTCACGAGGCCGCGCCGTTGCAGCAGGATCAGCCAGGCGTAGGCCCGCACCAGCACGCTGGTCCAGAACGGCAGGATGACCATCGCGAGGATGAAGATGCTCCATCGCCGCGATGCGCCGGCCGCCACATAGGCGATGGGATAGCCGAGCAGCACGGTCGCCGCGGTGACGATGAAGGCGATGCGGAAGGTCTGCAGGAAGGTCGTCCAGTAGACGGCATCACTGAAGAACCGCGCATAGTGCGCCAGCGTGAAGGCGCCATCCTGCCGCACCGACTGCCAGACCAGCCAGCACAGCGGCACGATCAGCAGGCATCCCACCACGGCAAGCGAGGGTGCGAGCAGCAGCAGGACGAGGCGCTGTTCCCCCCTCTTGTGGGCAAGCGACGGATCGGTTGACGAGGCCGACATGGCGGGCTCCTGGAGCAGGCTTGCGGGTCGGGCCGGCCCGCAACACGGCGGACTCGGCAGCGCGGGAGGGATCGCTTCACCCCACCTCGGGCAGGGGAAGCCATCCGGCGGCCCGCGGGCTTATTTCTGGACGAAGCCCGCCCAGCGCTTGATGGCGTCTTCGCCGGCGGGCGAGGCCCACCAGGCCTGCGACACCAGCACCTGCTTGGCCGCATTCTCCGGCGCGCTCGGCATCTGGGCCGTGCGCTCGGGCGAGATCTTGCCGGTGGCATAGGCGGCCGGGTTGCCCGGGCCGTAGTCGATGTAGGCGGGGAAGTTCGCCTGGATATCAGGCGTCATGGCGGCGTTCACGAACTTGTAGGCGGTCTCGAGGTTGGGCGCGCCCTTCACGATGCACAAAGAGGTTTCCTGAAGCAGGCCCTGGTTGAAGGTGAAGCTCACCGGAGCGCCTTCCTTCATCACCGCGGCGACGCGGCCGTTCCAGGCCATCTCCATGTCGATCTCGCCATCCGCCAGAAGCTGCGCCGACTGGGCACCGGAGGTCCACCACACCGTGATGTTCGGCTTGATCTGCTCCAGCTTCTTGAAGGCCCGGTCCACATCGAGCGGATAGAGCTTGTCGGCCGGTACACCGTCCGCGAGCAAGGCGGCTTCCATGGTCGCCTGCGGATGGTTGCGCAAGGCACGGGTGCCGGGGAAGGCCTTCACGTCCCAGAAGTCGGCCCAGGTCTGCGGCGCCTTGCTGGCGAACTTCTTCTTGTTGTAGGCGAGGACCGAAGAATAAAACTCGTAGGCCACCGAATAGGGCGTCTTGTACTGCGCCGGCATGGACGCCGCGTTGGGAAGCTTGGAGAAGTCGAGCTTCTCCACCATGCCCTGGTCGCCGCCGCGGACGCAGATGGTGGTCGGCGCGTCGATGACGTCCCAGATGGGCTTGCCGGTGGCGGCCTGCGTCTTCAGGACCGGCCATGCATCCGGGGCGCTGTCCTGGTTGATGGTGATGCCGAGCAGCTTGGCGGCGGGGTTGAGGATGGCCTTGGTCTGGGCCTCCTGATACGCGCCGCCCTGCGAGACGAAAGTGATCTGCTCTGCGGAGGCCGTCGCCACCGACAGGGCCAGCGCCGCGGTCATCACCGGGATCGAGACTGAAAAGCGCATGCCTTTTCTCCTCTTGGCCGCTTCGGGCCCTTGCCTTCTGGAAGCTGTCTGCTCGTCCGCCGTCATCTCCCGATGGCGTCGAGGAATTGATAGGCCCCTGCAACCAGCCGCACCGCCGGCTCGCGCAGGGCATAGAATGGAATGGGGTGGAGCGGCTGCCGGGTGATGAGGCCGAGATCCGGCTGGCGCCCCGTCACCAGGTCCGCCACATGCCGTCCGATGCCGGAGGCCAGCGCGACGCCGGTGCCGTTGTAGCCCACGCTATAGACCACCCGGTCGTCGAGGCGTCCGAGATGGGGGAGGCTGTCCAGCGTCATGGCGACGAGGCCGGACCAGCGGTGCGTCACCTTGACCTGAGCAAGCTCGGGGAACTGCCGCACCATCGCCTGTTCCAGCGCGGTGAACGCGCTCTCCCGGTCGGTCTTGCCGAAGGCGCCGCGACCGCCGTAGAGCAGGCGATCGCCCGCCTTGCGAAACCAGCGCATCATGCGCCGCGTCTCGGTATAGCTCCGCCCGGTGCGCAGCAGATGGGCGCCGGGCGTGCCGGTGAGCGGCTCGGTGGCGATCATGGCGGAACGGAACGGGATGATGGAGGTGCGCACACGCGCCGTGGCGGGCGTCAGGTCCGAATAGGAATTGGTGGCGATCACCACCTGCCGCGCGGTGATGCGCGCCGCCGGCGTCTCGATCACCACGCCCGCCCCCTCGCGGCGCAGGCTCATGACCGGCGAGCGCTCATAGACGCAAATCCCCGCCGCCTTGAGACCGGCGGCGAGGCCCAGCACGTAGTTGAGCGGGTGGATGATCCCGCCATGGGTGTTCAGCATGCCGCCGGTGAAGCCATGCGAGCCCGTCTCCGCCGCGACCTCTTCTGCGCTCAGGATGGAGATCGCCGTGTCGCCGAGCGCGCTGCGCAGCCACTCCGCTTCGGTCCTGAGCTGTTCGAGCGTATGCGCATTGTGGGCGCAGCGCAGCGAGCCGGTGGGCTGGTAGTCCGCCCCCGCGATGCCAAGCTCCGCGATGATCTCGCCCACATGCGCGATGGCCTCAAGCCCGAGATCGTGCATCCGGCGGGCCGTGTCGATGCCATGCCGGCTGGCGATGTCGCGGAAGCCGAGCCGGAACTTGCCGGAGACCACGCCGCCGTTGCGCCCGCTCGCGCCCCAGCCGATGCCGTTGGCCTCCAGCACCACCGGCGACAGGCCGGCCTTGGCCAGATAGTGAGCGGTGGTGAGGCCGGTATAGCCGCCACCGATCACAGCCACGTCGAAGCTCTGGTCCCCGCCCGCGCTCGCAAATGTGGGACGCGCGACCGAAGTCGCCTGCCACAGCGAGGGGATGTCGGTCGGGAGCGCGGGGGTGACCATGAGGTTCTGCCTTCTCGCTCAGGCGGCCACGCGGGACGTGTCGAGCTCCGCATCCACGGCATCGGCGAGCTGCTTCAGCGTGGAGAAATGGAAGTCGGGCTTGGTCAGCGCCTTCGGGTCGGGCGTGCCGCCGAAGCCCTTCAGGCCCTGGCGCCGCTCGATCCAGCAGGTGGTGTAGCCCTCGGCCTTGGCGACGCCGATGTCGTGATACTGGCTCTGCGCCACGTGCAGGATTTCCGACTGACGGAAGCCGTGTGCGGACTGGCGCCCCTTGTTGAAGGCGAAGAAGCGCGGATCCGGCTTGGCGCAGCCCGTCTCGTCGCAGGTCACGCTGTCGTGGAAGGGGTTCTCAAGGGTCGCCGAATAGGCCGAGAAGGCGGTCCGGTCGGCATTGGTCATGGCGACCAGGCGGAAGTTCTTGCGCAGGCGGCGCAGCGCCTCCACCGAATCCGCAAAGGCCGGCCAGCGCAGCACGGCGAGCTGAAAGGCCTCGGCGGTGGCTTCGTCGTTCTGGAAGCCCCGTTCGGCGGCGAGGGACAGATAGACGTCCTTCATGGCGAAGGAGGAGCGGCCATAGAACTTGTCGCGACCGCGCTTGTAGGGCTCGAAGATGTCGTCGTCGCTGGCGGCCGCGGCCTTCGGGCCGCCCAGCGCGCGCACGGCGTTCAGGACACCCGTCTCGAAGTCGATGAGCGTGCCGACCACGTCGAACGTCAGGACCTTGAACTGAGAGAGCTGCATTTTACGCTTTCCTTGTGGATGTCGAATTCGGGAGCGGGGAGTCAGGGCGCCTGAGGCACCACGATGGTGTCGTCGGGATGCAGCCGGACGGCGATGCGTTCGCCCGGCGCCTTCATGCGGGAGCGGTTTTCGTGATTGCTCGGCACCCGCAGGCTCAGGCGGGCGCCGTGGTCCAGATCCACGAAGATGCGCACGCTCTCGCCCTGGTAGAGCGTTTCCGATACCGTGCCGGAGAGGATGTTCGCGGTGGTGTCTCCGCCGTCCTGCACCACCGTGAGCTTCTCGGAGTGCACGGCCAGGAACAGCTTCAAATTGTGCGGGATCGGCCGCGCCGAGACGATGCGGGTGCCGCCGAGGTCCACCGAATTGTCATCGATGCGCGACACCGGCAAAAGCGTCGCCTCGCCGATGAAGCCGGCCACAAAGGAATCCACCGGATGGTCGTGCAGCCGCTCCGGCGCATCCACCTGGACCACACGCCCCTTGTTCATGATGGCGATGCGGTCGCTCATGGTGAGCGCCTCGCGCTGGTCGTGCGTCACGTAGATGATGGTGGCGGCAAGCTTGCGGTGCAGATGCTTGAGCTCGATCTGCATGGTCTCGCGCAACTGCTTGTCGAGGGCCGAAAGCGGCTCGTCCATCAGGATGAGCCGCGGCTCGAAGATCATCGCCCGGGCGAGCGCGACGCGCTGGCGCTGGCCACCGGACAGTTCGTGGATCTTGCGGTCGCCGAACCCGCCCAGCTCCGTCATTTCCAGCGCCGCCTTCAGCTTCGCCGGCCATTCGGACTTCGGCATGCGGCGGGCGCGGAGCGGAAAGGTCACGTTCTCGGCGACGGTCATGTGCGGGAAGAGCGCGTAATTCTGGAACACGATGCCGATGTCGCGCTTGTGCGGCGGGGCGAACGTGATGTCCCGCTCACCCAGGAAGACCGACCCGGAGGACGGCTGGACGAAGCCGCCGAGAATGCCCAGCAACGTCGTCTTGCCAGACCCTGAGGGGCCAAGCACGGAGACGAACTCGCCGGGCGCCACCTCAAGACTCACGTCGTTGAGGGCGCAGAACCCGGCGTAGTGTTTGGTGGCGTTCCGGATGGATACGCCAACGGTTCCGGAAGATGCAGGCCTGTTCATCTCGCCCCGCTCTGGAAAGCAACGCGGCAACGTTACATCGCATGTGCCACTGGACGAAAAAGCCCGTGCGCTGGCGCGGGCCGATCCGCGATCGCGATGCCGTTCCCCTGTGTCTCTGGCTTTTATCGGCCCTTGTTGGGCCTTCGTTGCGGCTAAGAAGACCAATCTTGCGCACCGGGTTCAATTGAAAAAAAATCCCGGCTAAGTTACATTATGTAAATGCGCAAAATCCGCCTCGCCCTGCCGTCCATGAATGGCTTCTTCACCTTCGAGGCGGCGGCCCGCTGCGGCAGCTTCGCCCGCGCCGCCGGGGAGCTGAACGTCACGCCGGCCGCCGTCAGCCGCATGATCGGCCGGCTTGAGGACCACATCGGAACCACGCTGTTCAACCGCCTGCCCGGCGGCGTGACGCTCACCGAGCCTGGGCTCATTCTCTACGAAGCCATCTCGCGGGGATTTTCCGGCATCGAGCACGCGCTGCGCGAAATCGAGGACCGCAATGCCGGCGTGGATACCGTGACGCTCTCGGTCTCGACCGGGTTCACCACCCACTGGATCATGCCGCGGATGGCGGAACTGAAGCGGACCTTCCCGACGGTGGAGCTTCGGTTCGAACTCATCATGTCCGCCTTGACCGGGCCGGTCACCGACGTCGACCTCGGCATGCGCTTCGTGAACGGACCGGACGAGCGGCACGAGGCGGCCTACATCATGCCCGAGATTCTCCTGCCCATCTGCAGTCCCGGCTACAGCGACGCGCACCGGGGCCCGACGAAGTCCACGGAGGAAACCCTCATCTTCCTGAGCGAGGCGCAGCCGAACTGGTCGCACCTCTTCTTTCCGGAGGACCCGAGCTCGCCCGTCAATTCAATGATCTTCTCGGACTACGCCATCGTCGTGCAGGCTGCCCTGCTGGGTCAGGGCGTGGCGCTGGGCTGGCTGAACGTGATCTGCCACTGGCTGCGCAACAAGATGCTCATCCCCGCGAGCCCGCGCCTCATGACCACCGGGCGGCACTGCCAGTTCGTGCGGTCGCGCGACAAGGCCACGCGCGCGATCGTCACCGAGGTGCGGGACTGGATCATCGCGCGCATCCAGGAAGACATCGCCGTGGTCACGGAACTCCATCCGGAACTCGGCCTCGACGCGGTGCTGGATCAAGGCGCGCGTCAGGGCGCGTCCAGGAGCTGATGCGATCTGGGCAGCCCCGGATTTTTAGGTGGGGGGCTCATAAGGCCGAACCCCAGATACGCGCTGCGGCGAGCTTGAGAGTGGCAAGGACGGCGCCGCCATCGCATCCTCCCATGACGGCCTCTCGCGGGCGGAGGGGTCGGCGCCGTCTATGATCGCCTTCTTGGCGAAGTCGCGCCGCTCCCGCGCCTTGGCAAGCGTCACATCGGGATAGGGGCCTATGGCGAGGAGCTTCTCCTTGCCCTCGATGCGGTACTTCAACCGCCAGAGGCGGGAGCCCGTTGGGTTCACCAGGAGATAGAGACCACCACCGTCCGCCAGCTTATAGGGCTTGTCGCCGGCCTTGGCCGCGCGGATGGCGGTGTCGGTCAGGGGCATAGAGGGCGCCCTCAATGGGGGGACGTTTCCGATACCCCCAAATCCCCCCAAATTTGCCGGCTGCCAACGGATACCTCCAGACACCCCCGGAACCTGCTGGACCGGAGAATTGAGTGTTTGTAAGGGTTTTCTGAGCTTTTGGGACTTACCCGGAAGGGTAAATGGTGCCCAGGAGAGGACTCGAACCTCCACGGCTTTCACCACTGGTACCTGAAACCAGCGCGTCTACCAATTCCGCCACCTGGGCCCCGTCCGGTTGGGGCCGGATCGGAGCGCGACACATAGAGGGGGTGCGGCTTGCTTGTCAACACGCTCCTTGCGCTCTGTCGCGGAAAGATGGGGAAGGCGGGTGCGGCCGGTGGGGCGGCACCCGCGTCTGCGTCAGCCCTTGAAGTTGGGCGGGCGCTTTTCGATGAAGGCGCTCATGCCTTCCTGCTGGTGGGCGAGGCCGAACTGGGACTGGAACACCCGGCGCTCGAAGCGGATGCCCTCGGCGAGGGAGGTCTCGTAGGAGCGGTTCACCGCCTCCTTGGTCTGCATGGCGATCGGCAGCGACATGCCGGCGATGACCTTGGCCACCTTCAGCGCCTCGGTCATCAGCTCGGCGGCGGGAATGATGCGCGAGACGAGGCCGGAGCGCTCGGCTTCCACGGCATCCATCAGCCGGCCGGTGAGGCACATTTCCATGGCCTTCGACTTGCCGACGAAGCGCGTGAGGCGCTGGGTGCCGCCCGAGCCGGGCATGACGCCGAGCTTGATCTCCGGCTGGCCGAATTTCGCCGTGTCGGCGGCGAGGATGAAGTCGCACATCATGGCCAGCTCGCAGCCGCCGCCCAGGGCGAAGCCGGCTACCGCCGCGATCACCGGCTTGCGGGTGCGCGAGAGGCGCTCCCAGGAGGTGATGTAGTCGTCGAGATACGTGTCCGGATAGGTGAAGCTCTGCATCGCCTTGATGTCGGCGCCGGCGGCGAAGGCCTTCTCCGAGCCGGTGAGGATGATGCAGCCGATGGCGCGGTCGTGCTCCAGAACGTCGAGGGCGGCGTTCAACTCGTTGATGAGCTGGGCGTTGAGCGCGTTGAGCGCCTGCGGGCGGTTCAGCCGGATGATGCCGACCCGCTCGTCCACCTCCAACAGGATCGTCTCGTAAGCCATCCTCGTCTCCTCCTGAGCCGGCGTGACGCCGGTCGATATCCTGCGCCGCGCGCGCGGAACCGTGCTCTAGCGCTTCCGCGCCGGCATGCGAAGTGGCAGCCTCGCACAGCGGCCGTGCGGGGCTGCGCTATCTCTGGCAGACCGGGCAGTAGAAGGTGGAGCGCCCGCCTTGCACGATGCGCTGGACGATGCCCTTGCAGTGCCGGGTGCGGCAGGGTTCGCCCTCGCGGTCGTAGACGCGGAAGGTGTGCTGGAAATAGCCGAGCTCGCCGCTCACCTGCTTGTGGTCGCGCAGTGAGGAGCCGCCGGCCTGGATGGCCTCGCGCAGCACGTCGCGAATGGCGGTGACGAGACGCTCGACCCGCGGCGTCGGCTTGCCGTCCTTCGTGACGATGGTGTGGGCGAGGCGGCGCGGCGAGAGGCCGGCGCGGAACAGGGCCTCGCAGACATAGATGTTGCCGAGGCCCGCCACCAGCTTCTGGTCCAGCAGCGCGGCCTTCAGCGACGTCTTGCGGCGCGCGAACGCGCCCGCGAGATAGTCGGCATGGAAGGCGTTGCCCAGCGGCTCCGGGCCGAGGCCCGCCAGAAGCGGATGGCTCTCCAGCCGGTCGTAGGGGACGATCAGGATGGCGCCGAAGCGGCGCGGATCGTTGAAGGTCACGGTGGTGCCGCCGGCGAGGTGCAGCACCACATGGTCGTGCGGCCCGGCGGCGGCGCGGGGATAATGGAACGCCCCCGGGCGGAGCGCCTTTTCGCCCTCCACCCGGATGGAGCCGGACATGCCGAGGTGCAGGATCATCACCTCGCCGCCGTCGAGGTCGGCGAGCAGGTATTTGGCGCGGCGGCCGATGGCCTCCACGCGGCGGCCGGCCAGGCGTTCGGCGAAGTTCTCCGGCAGCGGCCAGCGCAGGTCCGGGCGGCGCGCCTCGGCGCTTTCGATCACGGCGCCCTGTAAGACGGGCATCAGGCCGCGGCGGACGGTTTCCACCTCGGGCAGTTCGGGCATTTCGTCCTTAAAGGTCACGGGCGCGCCCCAACCGGCGCGCGATTCATCTCAGGCGTCAGCATCCCGCCTCGCAGGCCGCCGCGCAAGATGCCGCAGCCCCCGACCGGGGCCGCATCAACAGGCCTCAGCCCTCGCGCAGGATCTTCTCCAGCGGCCGCCCGCGCGCCAGTTCGTCGATCAACTTATCGAGATACCTTATCTCCCGCATGGTCGGCTCGGCGACCTCCTCCACCCGCACGCCGCAGACCACGCCCGTGATGAGCGCGCGGGCGGGATTCGGCGCGGGCGCCCCGGCGAAGAAGGTCTCGAAATCGGTCTTTCCGGCCAGAACGGCGCGCAGCTCGGCGTCGGAATAGCCGGTCAGCCAGCGGATCACCGCGTCCACCTCCGCCGGCGTGCGCCCCTTGCGCTCGGCCTTGGCGACATAGAGCGGATAGACGCTGGCGAAGCTGGTGGTGGTGATGCGGTGCTTCGGCATGGCGCCGGCCCTCACTTGGGCGGCGGGGAGGGCGGCGGGGAGGACGCCGGACCGGGGGTGTCGAAGTCGAGCTGCTCCAGCCTCAGCCCGCGCCGGGCGATTTTGTCGGCGGAGATGATGACGCGCTGAACGTCGTCACCCACCTGCGCGAAATGCTTCGCGAGGTCTCCCACGCGCTCGCGCAGGCGGCTCACGTCCTCCACCAGGGCACCGACCTCGGCGCGCACGCGGTCCGCCTCCTCGCGCATGCGGGCGTCCTTGGCGATGGCCTGCACCACCTGCACGGCCAGCATCAGGAGCGATGGCGACACCAGCACCACGCGCTGGCGATAGGCCTCCTGCACCACGCCGTCGAAATGCTCGCTGATCTCGGCATAGACGGATTCGGACGGCACGAAGATGAGCGCTACGTCCTGCGTCTCGCCGGGGATGAAGTAGCGCTCGGCCACGTCATAGACGTGCTTCAAGAGATCGTTGCGCAGGCGCTGGCCTGCGGCCTTGCGATGCTCGGCGGATGGCGCCTCGCGGAAGGCGGTGACGGCCTCCAGCGGGAATTTGGAGTCGATGAGCAGCGGGCGCGCATCCCCCGGCAGGAAGATGGCGCAGTCCGGCCGCTTGCCGTTGGAGAGGGTGTACTGGAAGGCGAAGCTGCCGCGCGGCAAACCATCGGAGACGATGGCCTCCATCCGCGCCTGCCCGAAGGCGCCGCGCGCCTGCTTGTTGGCCAGCGTCTCGCGCAGGGAGACCACCTGCGCGGACAGATCGCCGAGCGTGCGCTCGGCCGTCTCCACCATCACGAGACGCTCGGCGATGCGCGTCAGGCTCTCATGGGTGGCGCGGGCGGCAGTGGAGAGCGTCTCCCCCAGCCGGTGGGAGGTCTGGTCGAGCCGGTCGGAGACGGCGCGGGCCAGCTCGCTCTGCCTCTGGGCGAGGATCTCCGTCATGCTCTGCACGCGGCCGGCGGTCTCGGACTGGACGCGGACCAGCTCGCGCAGGCGGCGGTCCATCTCGTCCCGCCGGAGTGCTTCCTCAGCGACCGCGGCGGCGCGCGCCCGCGACTGGCGCACGAGGCTCACCAGCACCAGAAACAGCAGCAGCGCCAGCACCGCCGCGGCGACCGCAGCCGCCTCGGCCACGGTGAAGGGCCGCCCGCCGAAGGTGAACAGCACAACCGGCATGCCTTGCTCTTGCGTGAACCTTCTCTTCTTACGTGATTCTCTCATCTGAACAAACGGCGAACATGTTGACCTATGCGGCAGCTTCGCTTATCTCGCTCGAATGACGATCCGGCCCATCCTCATCATCCCCGAGCCCAAGCTGCGCACGCTTTCCACCCCGGTCGAGAAGATCGACAACGAGGTGCGCAAGCTGGTGGAGGACATGTTCGAGACCATGTACGACGCCCCCGGCATCGGGCTGGCGGCCATACAGGTGGGCGTGCAGCGCCGCGTCATCACCATCGATGTCGCGCGCGACGGCGAGAACAAGAAGCCCATCGCCCTCATCAATCCGGAAATCATCGCCGCCTCGGAAGAGACCTCCGTCTACAGCGAGGGCTGCCTCTCCATCCCCGAATATTACGAGGAGGTGGAGCGCCCGGCGAAGGTGGCGGTGCGCTTTATGGACGTGGAGGGCAAGACGCGGGAGGTGGAGGCCGAGGGCCTGTTCGCCACCTGCGTGCAGCACGAGATCGACCATCTCAACGGCGTGCTCTTCATCGATCACATCTCCAAGCTGAAGCGCGACCGCGTCATCAAGAAATTCACCAAGCAGGCGAAGCACAAGGCCGAGGCCTGATCCCGCCGCGGCGGGAGATCACGGGACACGAGGGTCCATGCGCATCGTCTTCATGGGTACGCCGGATTTCGCCGTGCCCACCCTCTCGGAGATCGTCGGGCGCGGCCACGAGGTGGTGGCGGTCTATACCCGCGCCCCGGCCCCGGCCGGTCGCCGCGGGCTCGACCTCACCCCCTCCCCCGTCCATGCGGTGGCCGAGCGCTTCGGCCTGCCGGTGTTCACGCCCAGGAGCCTGAAGGGCGAAGAAGCAGCGGACGCCTTCCGCGCCCATGAGGCGGACGTGGCGGTGGTGGTGGCCTATGGCCTCATCCTGCCGCAGGCCATCCTCGACGCGCCGCGCCTCGGCTGCCTGAACCTGCACGGCTCCCTGCTGCCGCGCTGGCGCGGCGCCGCGCCGATCCAGCGGGCCATCATGGCCGGCGACACGGAGACCGGCGTCGCGGTGATGCAGATGGAAGCGGGGCTGGACACCGGCCCCGTGGGCCTCGTGGAGCGCATCCCCATCGGCCCGGACATGACCGCCGGCGAATTGCACGATCGGATGATGGTGATCGGCGCCGACCTCATGGGCCGGGCGCTGGCGGCGCTGGAGCGCGGCGGCCTCGGCTTCACGCCCCAGCCGGCAACCGGCGTGGAATATGCCGCCAAGATCGAGAAGGCGGAGACCCGGATCGACTGGTCAAAGCCCGCCCAGGAGGTGCACGACCGCATCCGCGGCCTCTCCCCCTTCCCCGGCGCGTGGTTTCCCTTCGGACCGGAGGAGGCGCGGGTGAAGGTGCTGCGCTCGACTCTGGCGGAGGGCTCCGCAGCACCCGGCACGGTACTTGACGACCACCTCACCATCGCCTGCGGTGCGGGCGCGGTGCGGCTCGTCGAACTGCAGAAGGCCGGCAAGCAGCCCATGGGGGCGGAGACGTTCCTGAGGGGCAATGCCGTCCCGCCCGGAAGCCGGCTCGCCTGAGGGCGGCCAGACCCGCCATGCCCCGCTACAAGCTCACCATCGAATATGACGGCACCCCCTTCGCCGGCTGGCAGATGCAGGCGGAGCTGCCCACCGTGCAGGGTGTGCTGGCCGAAGCCTTTCAGCGTTTCTGCGGGGAAAAGGTGACGGTAGCGGGCGCCGGGCGCACCGATGCCGGCGTCCATGCCACCGGGCAGGTGGCCCATGTGGATCTGTCGAAGGACTGGCGCACGGATACGGTGCGCGACGCCATGACAGCCCAGCTTCGGCCCCATCCGGTGGCGGTGCTCTCCGCCGAGCTTGTCCCGGACAGCTTCGACGCCCGCTTCTCCGCCACCAAGCGGCACTACCTCTACCGCATCGTCAATCGGCGACCCGACCTCGCGCTGGACCGCGACCGGGCGTGGCGCATCCCGCAGAAGCTGGACGCGGAGGCCATGCACGCCGCCGCCCAGCGCCTGCTGGGAAAGCACGATTTCTCCACCTTCCGCGCCGCCGAGTGCCAGGCCGCCTCGCCCGTGAAGACGCTGGACCAGCTGGACGTGTCCCGCCACGGCGACGAAATCCGCGTCGTCACCTCGGCCCGGTCCTTCCTGCACCATCAGGTGCGCTCAATGGTGGGCTCGCTGATGCGGGTGGGGGAAGGCCGCTGGAGCGCGGACGATCTCGCCGCAGCCCTCGCCGCCGCCGATCGCACCCGCTGCGGCCCCATGGCCCCGGCGGCGGGGCTCTATCTCGCCGCCGTCAGCTATTGAGGCGCTCGGTTCCGCCAGCTTGAGCCTTGCTGTGGGTAACATCCTGGTGACGTTCACGACGTCGCAGGTTGGAACGGTCGGGCACCCCTGAGCATTTCCACTGGGAAGACACCTCAGGGGCGATAGAGGACAACGGGTCCGATGTTCAGTTTCCGTATGCCGCGCTGGCAGCCCGCGCGCCGCCGCGTCCCCCTCTCCCTCGCCCATCTGGTCGCCCGCGCCGTGCCGGGTGCGCCGTGCGGCTGGGTCTTTTTCGACGGCAGTGAAACCCGGATCGATACGCAGGAGGGTGAGGCGGTCATCGTCCCCGGCGGCGCTTTCTTCCCCCGCGAGGCGCATCGCTTCGCCAACGAGGGCGAGGCGCAGGCCGAGGCGGCCCGGCTCAACGATGCCAGCCTCTGCCTTGACCGCCCATGGCGGGTACGCCCTGCCTCCGCGTTCACGGTGGAGCGCGTCTCCTCCTCAGGGAAAATGCTCGCACGCCACGGCTGAGGCCTGTTCACCCCCACACAAAAACAAAAAAGCCCCCGAATCGGGGGCTTTTTCATATTCGGCGGAGTCGAAGATCAGATCGAGCCGTTGATCCACTGCACCAGCTTGGCCTTGGGGGCGGCGCCCACCTGGCGGGAGGCGATCTTGCCATCCTTGAACAGGAGCAGGGTCGGGATGGACATGATGCCGTACTTAGATGCCGTCTGCGGATTCTCGTCCACGTTCAGCTTCACGATGCGGACCTTCTCGCCCAGCTCGCCGGAGACTTCCTCCAGAATGGGGGCAACCATGCGGCAGGGGCCGCACCACTCCGCCCAGAAGTCGACGATGACCGGCGCGCTGGACTTCAGCACGTCCTGATCGAAATTCTGATCGGAAACCTTCTCGACGGCCATGACATACCTCGTAGGGCAGAACGGGGAGAACCACTGGATGTTGGGGGAGAACGTAGGTAGCCCCTCCCCTCCCCGTCAAGGCGGCTTCACGCGCCCTTGACGCCAAGGGAGGCGAAAGGCGGGGACGGAACACCAAGCTTCGTCAGCGCCGCGGCGAGCCGGGCGGGAATGAGCGGCACCACAAGCGGCCCGGCCGTATAGATCAGGCGCGCTTCCACCGGCCGCCCGCCGAACGCCTGCGACAGAATGGCGCCATAGACCGCCAGCTGGGAAACATAGCTTTCGCCGGCCTCCGCGGGGTCCGAAGGCGGTACCCGGTCCGTCTTGAAGTCGGCCACGAGGATGCGGTCGGGCAACACCACCAGCCGGTCGATGCGGCCGTTGACGGCGAACACCTCCCCGCCTCCGCCCGTGATGCGCCCGATCACCGGCACCTCGGCCCGGCTTCCGGCGCCGAACAGCTCCGCGAGGGGCGCATGGCCGAGCACGCCGAGCGCCTCGGCGAGAATCGCCCGGTGCGCCTCTTCGTCCACCCCGTCCGCCGCGTGGCGCAGCAGGCGAAGGCCCGCCGCCTCCCGCTCGGCCGCCGCCACCTCCGGCAGGCCGGCCAGCAGCCGATGGACGAGATCGCCGCGCAGGAGGGGAGACAGCGCACTCTCGGGCAGCGGCGCGGGCAAGGCCGGCCGCTCGGGCCGGGGGTCCGTTCCGTCGAGGCCGGAGGGACGCAGACGGCGCAAGGCGGGCTCGGGCGGCGGGGGATTCGGAAACGAGAGCGCCTCCCCCTCCCCGACTATTGCCGCCACCGCAGCACCACCGCCCGCCACCTTCAACCCCGGCCCCCTGCGCCAGCGCAGCACCTCACCCTCGAAGCCCAGCGCCGGGCCCGCGTCGGCGTCCGGCTCCAGCGCCGCGCGGGCGAGGTCGTACCAGCAGCCCTCGGGCCGGGCGTGGGGCTTGTCCTTGGCCGGCGCACGGGTCTCGGCGCCGCAGATGACCAGGGCATCCTCGGCGCGGGTCAGGGCGACGTAGAACAGACGGCGATATTCCTCCAGCTCGCGGGCGGCGGCGGCGGCGCGGGCGGTGGCGAGCACCTCCGGGTCTTCCGCCTTGCGCGGCGCCAGCACCGGTACCCCCGCACCTGGCAAGGTGAGCAGGCCACCAGCGATGCGCGGGCGCGGCATGTCCACCGTGTCGGCGAGGATGACGAGGGGCGCCTCCAGCCCTTTCGCGCCATGGGCGGTCATCACCCGCACCTCGTCGCGCCCGCTCTCCATGTCGCGCTTGGTCTCGGCCCCGCCGCGCCGCAGGAACGCAAGGAAGCCGGCGAGGCTCGCGGGTTCCGCGCCCTCATAGGTGCGGGCCAGCGCCATGAACTCGTCCAGCACGTCCGCCGCCTCGGGGCCGAGGCGCGCCAGCATGGCCCGCCGTCCGCCGTCGCGGCCGAGCAAGCGGCCGTAGAAATCGAACGGCCGCAGCCCCTCCGCCTCGCCCTTCCAGCCGGCGAGCCGCGCGGCGGCGGCGCGGTGGCGCGGATCGTCGGAGGCAGAGAGGACGGAGGCGAGCGTTCCCTTGCGCTGGGGGCACAGGGCCATGAGATCGTCGTCGGTGAAGCCGAACAGAGGGCTTTTCAGCACGGCCGCGAGCGAGAGATCGTCGTGCGGCGAGAGCAACGCGTCGCCCAGTGCCATCAGATCGAGGGCGGCGATGTGCTCCGGCACCACCAACCGGTCGGCGCCGGCCACCTGCACGCGCGGGTCTTTCAATTCCTTCAGCGCACGGATGACCGCCTCGAACACCCGCCCCCGCCGGCGCACCAGCACCAGCACGTCGCCGGCCCGCATGGGCCGCCCGTCGCGGGAGGGGATGGCAAGGCCGTTGGCGATGCCCGCCTGGATGAAGCTCGCGATGCGCGCGGCGAGCCGGCTGACGGGATCGTCGGTGGGCACTTCGTCCAGCGGCCGGCGCCAGTTGTCCGGCTCGGGATGGGGTTCGGGCACGGTGGTGGGCCAGATCTCCACCAGTGCCGGCGCGTCGGCGCGGATGGCGGCATGGACCGGGGCGACGGCATCGAGGGTCAGCCCCGCATGGGCGACCTCGCTCTTGAAGATGGCATCCACCGCCTCCAGCACGCCCGGCGCGGAGCGGAAGGAGTGGGGCAGTTCCACCCGGCGGAAGCCCTTTGCCCCCACCTTGCGCTCGAAGGTGGAGCGCATGGCGCCGAAGGCGCGCGGATCGGCGCCCTGGAAGGAGAAGATGGACTGCTTCTCGTCGCCCACCACGAAGATGGTGCGGGTCACGCCCGCCCGCGCGCCCTCACCGGAGAAGAAGTCGGAGGCGAGGCCCTCCACCACCTTCCACTGCTCGGGGCTCGTATCCTGCGCCTCGTCCACAAGGATGTGGTCGATGCCCTGATCGAGCTTGAACTGCACGAAGGTCGGCTGCTCGGCGAGCAGGGCCGCGGCCTTGGTGATGAGGTCGTCGAAGTCGAGCAGGCCCCGCGCCGCCTTCGCCGTTTCGTAAGCCTGGCAGGCCGCCGCGCCAAGGGTAAGGGCCGCGCCGGTGCGCTCCAGCGTCCAGGCCGCCTTGAGGCGATCGTCGAGGCCGGCGAGGCGGTCGCGCTCGGCGGTGAAGCGGGCGAGCAGGTCCGGCTCGCGCGTGCCCATGCCCTTGGTGAGCAGGTTCTTGTCCGAGCGCGGGCCATCCGAGCCGAAGAACACGCCGCGATAGGCCACAAGCGCGGAGGCGTCGTCTTCTGCCGCAGCGGCGGCCGCGAGGTCGTCGGCGCGCTTGCGGTCGGTGGCCTTGTCGGAGGTGGCAAGCGTCGCCGCGACGCTCGCCCATTCCGAGCGGGGAAGATGCGGGCTCGCCAGCATCTCGGCTTCCACATCCGCGACCGTGAGCCCCGCCGGCAGCCCCAGCGCCCGCGCCACCGCCGCCCGGCGGGCGGCGGGCGTGTCGCCCAGGGGCAGGATGCGGGCGCGCAGGGCCACCGCCGCCTCGATGAGGCCGGTGAGGCCGCTATCGGACATCTCCTCCGTGAGCCGCGCCAGCGCCTCGCCGGCCGGGGATGCGGGGGCAAGGCTCGCCGCCACCACCAGGTCGGCGCGGATGCGGGCCATCAATTCGCGCCGGGCGACCTCGTCCAGCTCGCGGAAGCCGGCCGCCACGTCCGCCTCGAACGGGAAGCGGTGCAAGAGGCCGCCGCAGAAGGCGTGGATGGTCTGGATCTTCAGCCCGCCCGGCGTCTCCAGCGCCGCGGCGAACAGCCGGCGCGCGCGGGCGCGCAGAGCTTCATCCGGCGCCTCGCCCACCGTCTCCGCGATGGCGGCATCGAGCGCGGCATCGTCCATCCGTGCCCAGCGGCCGAGAATGGCGAGCACGCGGTTGGCCATGTTGGCCGCCGCCGCCTTGGTATAGGTGAGGCACAGGATGCGCCCCGGCGGCGTGCCGGCGAGCAGCAGGCGGATGACGCGGCGGGCGAGCACATGGGTCTTGCCCGAGCCGGCATTGGCCGAGACCCAGGCGGAAACGGCGGGGTGGGAGGCCTCCGACTGGCGGCGGGTGGCCTCGGACTTGGCGCTGCTCTCGAGGCTCGCGCTCATTCGCTTTCCTCCCCGGCCAGCGCCCATTCGCGCACGCGGGCGAGGTGGTCATAATCGCCATAGCGGCCGGACCATTGCGGCGCGGCGAGCGAGCGATAGCCCTGCGCCACATTCTCGAACGCCTTCAGCAGGCTTTCGAGGCCGGCGAGGGCATCCTCGGCGAGGTCGTGGGTGGAGCGGTCCTTCACCTTCACCGGCTTCTCCGCGCCGCCGTCGGCCCCGCCCTTCAGCTCCACATAGGTGAGTTCCTCCACCGGCGCCCCGGGCACCCCCTCGAAGCCGCCCCGCCGGGCCATGGCCGCTTCCAGCGGCAATTGCGGGGAGAGGGAGGCGGCCTGCTTGGCGCTCGGCGCGGTGCCGGTCTTGTAGTCGATGATGGCGAGCGTCCCGTCGCGCTTGATCTCGATGCGGTCGGCGCGGCCGGTGAGGCGGAAGGTGGAGGCGGCGAGCGGGATTTCGAGGCTGCCCTTCGTCTCGGCGACGATGCGATCCAGATGCGCCCGCCGTTCGCGCTCGAAGGCGACGAGGAAGGCCGCCGCCCGCTCGAACCGCGCCCACCACAGGGCATGTTCCGCCGGGAACGCCTTCAGCGGCGCGAAGGCGCGGGCGCCCTCCTCGATCAGCCGCGCCAGCGCGTCGGGCGGCAGGTCGTCGGGGAAGGCGGTGGTGAAGCGGCCCACGGCTTCGTGCAGCGCCATCCCCCGCTCGGCGCCGCCCGGCGGCGCGTCGAGGTCATCCAGCGGGGACAGGCCGAGGACGTGGCGGGCATAGATGGAATAGGGATCGCGCAGGAAAGTCTCGATCTCCGTCACCGAAAGCCGGCGCGGGCGCAGCTCCAGCGCCGGCGCGGGCGCGGGGCGGGTCGCACGGGGCACGGCGGGCGCCTCGTCCAGCCTTCTGGCGGCGCGGACGAAGCGGGCGCCGCGCGCGCGGGCGGCATCCCACTCGGCCTCCCCGGCCACCGTCTTCAGCCGCTGCACGAAGCGCGAGGGCACGCTCTGGGTGCCGCCCACCTTGGCGGCGAAGCTCAGCACCAGCTCGCGCGCGCCGAAGCCTTGCGCGAAATCATGGGCGGACAGGCCGATGCGCCGCTCCGGCAGGTCCAGCCCCAGCTGCGCCCGCATGGGGCGGCTCAGCCACGGGTCGGTCTCGGGAATGGTCGGCCAGGAGCCCTCCACCAGACCGCCCAGCACCATGCGGTCCACATGGACGAGGCGCGCCTCCAACGGGCCGAGGATGCGGATGCGCGCATGGGGCTCGGCGCGGGGGCGGACCATGGTGTCGGAGAAGAGCGCGCCCGCGGCGTCGGCATAAGAGGAAAGGTCGAGGGCCGGGCCGTCGCCGGCCGCGCTCTTCAGCGTGTCGAAGGTGCGGGCGAGGGCTGCCTCCGCCGCATCCTCGGCCTCGGGATCGAGCCGGCCGGCGGCGGCCTCCACCGCAGCGCGATGGGCGGCGACGAGTTCATCGAGGGGAACGGCGCCGTGACGGTCGCCCAGCGCCAGCAGCGGGCCGAGCGCGCCCTCCAGCCGCCGCACCAGATCACGCGCGGCGGCGATGGCCGCACCATCGATGCGGCTGCGGGGATCGGAGCGGCGATAGCCTTCGGGATCGTGGGCATCCAGCGCGGCGGAGAGGCCGGCAATGCCGGCGGCGGGGCGGGGACCGCGCAGGGCGGCCAGCTCCAAAGCCGCCACCGCATCGGCCTTCGCGTCCGCATCGAGGCCGAAGCGCGCCAGCGGGTGGGTGAGGAGCGCAAACAGCGGCACCGGCGCCAGCCCTTCCGCCGCCGCCGTCACCAGAAGGCCCGCGAGGCGCCCGGCGGGGGCGTCGGCCAGCGGCGTTCCGGCGGAATCGTCCAGCGCCACGCCGAAGCGCGCCATCTCCGCCGCCACCCGCCGCGCGAGGTCGCGATCCGGGGTGACGAGGGCCGCCGTCTCGCCCGGCCGCTCCAGGCTGTCGCGCAGCAGGAGGGCGACGCTCAGCGCCTCGGCGCGGGGATCATCCGCCTCCACCACGCTGATGCCGGCCATGGCGGCGGCGAGGTCGTCCGCCGGCAGGCGCGCGGGCAGCGTCGCCCAGAGGTCGGTCATCTCGGCCTGCCGCAGCGCCTCGCCCATCAGCCGCTCACGGCCGAAGGGGGCGGGGGGGGCCAGCGGGATCACCTCGCGCCGCTCCACCCCGAGCGTGCCGAGGAGACGGGCGAGGCCGTATTGCGGATGGTCGGGCGCGCCGAGCACGGGATCGGCGAGCCGGTCGAAGGACGGCGCATCAAGATCGAGGTCCAGCCCCGGCAGCACCACGGCGCCATGGGGCAGGCTGGCGATGGCCTTCAGGAGGCGCGCGGTGGCCGGCATGGAGCCGGTGGAGCCGGCGGCGATCACCGGCCCGGCGGCCGTGCCCAGCGCAGTGAGGCGGCGCGCCTCCGCATCCACCAGCGCATCGCGGCGGGCGGCGGGCTCCACCAGCCCCTCCTCCGCCAGATAGGCGGAGAAGGCGCGCCGGGCGATGCGGACGAAATCCAGCCCCACCTTGAAATAGCGATCCAGCTCGTCCGGCACGAGCCCGTCCATCCGCTCGACGCCGAGGCCGGCGGTGGTGAGATCGTCGAACAGGGAGCCCAGCGCATCGGCCAGCGCGAAGGTGGAGGCCGTGCCGGCGGCGACCGCCTCCCGCTCCACCGCCTTGGACAGCGTATCGCGCCAGTGCGCCACGAGCCGCGCCAGCACGAGCCGGCGATGCACCGGGGCGATGGCGTGGGGCGCCGCCAACACCGGGGCATCCTCGGAGAAGGCGAGCGCATCCTCGTCCACGTCGCCGAGGGGCACGATGCGCGGCAGCAGCAGCGCCGTTCCGCCCGACGCCTCCAGCAGCGCCTCGGCGAACAGCCGCCCGGCGCGGCGGGTGGGCAGGAAGACGGTGGCACCGGCCAGCGCGAGGGGATCGTTGCGCGGCGCGAAGCCCGCCACCAGCGCGCCGTTGAGCAGGGCGCGCGCGAGCACCGGCAGGAAGGGCGCGGAGGGCGGAATGGTCAGCACGCGCGGCACGGCTTCACTCCTCGTCCCGCCAGAGGAAGACCCTCAATCGCTCGACCGCTCGATGGCCTCCTCGGCCAGGGCGATGGCGTCGGGCGTGCCCACATGCATCCAGATGCCGTCCAGCCGCAAGCCGAACAGCCGCTCCGCCGCCGCCGCGCGGTCGAACACGCGGTTGAGCGAGAAGGCGCCCTCCGGCGTGCCCTCGAACAGCTCCGGCTTCAGGATCGCGGCGCCGGCATAGACGAAGGGGGCGATGGTGCGCTCGCCCCGGCGCTCCAGCCGGCCGAGCTTGTCCATCTGGAAATCGCCCAGGCCGTCATAGCCGATGGAATGGGCTGCGGAGGCAAGCAGCAGCAGCGCGTCCATCCGTTCGGGATCGAACTGCTCCATGAGCCGCACGAGGTTCGGCCGCGCGCCCTCGATCCAGATCGTGTCGGAATTGATGGCGAGGAAGGGCGTGGCGCCGATCAGCGGCAGCGCCTTGCGCACACCGCCGCCGGTCTCGAGCAGCAGGCCGCGCTCGTCGGAGACGAGGATGTCGGGCGCGCCCGCGCGGGCCTTGAGGTGCGCTTCCAGCAGGTCGGCATGGTGGTGCACGTTCACGATGGCGCGCGGAAGGCCCGCGGCAGCGACACGATCCAGCACATGGTCCACCAGCGCACGACCGTCCACCTCCACCAGCGGCTTGGGGCGGGTGGAGGTGAGGGGGCGCATGCGCGTGCCGAGGCCGGCAGCGAGCACCATGGCGGTATCAACCCGGACGGTTCCGGCGGCGGGCGCGTCAAGCAGCGTGTCGGGGGCAGCGGTCACGCGGAGAGGTCCTTCGATGGCAGCACCGCCTCATACCACATGCGCAGCGATCCCAGCTCCTCATGGGCGAGGCAGCGGGCGAGATAGCGCCGGATGCGCGGCAGGTGCCGGAGATAATGCGGCTTGCCGTCGCGATCGTTGAGGCGGGTGAAGATGCCGAGGATCTTGCTGGCCCGCTGGGCGCCCATCAGCGCGTAGGTGCGGGCGAAGCCGCGGGGATCGAAGGTGGGGTCCGCCTCGCGGCGCATCGCCACGTAGCGGCGCACGAGTTCGAGCTCAAGCTCCTCCGGCACGTCCACCCGCGCATCCTGCGCCAGCGACACCACGTCATAGGCCGCCGGCCCCATCACCGCGTCCTGGAAATCGATGAGGCCGATGCGGCGCAGCCCCTCCCGCTGGGGCAGCCAGATGAGGTTGGGGGAGTGGTAGTCGCGCAGCACCCAGGTGGGCGGCTCGGCCATGGCCGGGTTGAGTGCGCTGCGCCACAGCAGGCGGAATTCCTCCCGCACCACCCCGTCGAGCCGGATGCCGCGGGACGGCAGGTACCAGTCCAGCATCAGGTCGATTTCGGTGAGCATGGCGGCGACGTCGTAGGACGGCAGCGCCCGCTCCACCCGGGGCGCGATGTTCAAAGTGCGCGGCAGCGGCCGGCTGTGCAGGGTGGCGAGCACTTCCACCGCGAGGCGATAGCGCTCCGGCACCGGGGCGGGCGGGGTGCCGGCCACCACGAATTCCGGGCCGAGGTCTTCCAGCACGAGGATGCCGGCTTCCAGATCCGCCGAATAGATCAGCGGCGCGGACAGGCCCTGCGCCAGCAGCGCCCGGTCCATGGCGACGAACGGCTTCACGTCCTCCGCCAGATGCACGAGCTGGCTGTAGGGCAGGCCGCGCTTCAGCGGCGGTCCGTCCGGCTGGCGCGGCGCGTTCATGACGATGGCGGAGCGATCGCCCAGCACGAGGCGACTGTAGGAGCGGGCGGAGGCGTCGCCCTGCAGGAAGCGGTGCGCCGCCTCGGCAAAGCCGCTCTGCTCGATGAGCGACTGGGCGATCATCAGCCGGTCGAGCCGCGGGCCGAACCTGCCATAGCCGGTGACGATGGCGATGCGCGCCTCCGGGCCGAGATCGGCCGCGTCCCGCGTGCCGGCGGCAAGATAGAGCGCCACATCGAGGCGGTCGGCCGGCAGGCGCTCCTCGGCGCGCTCGGGCCATTCCACCATGAGGAGCGCGTTCTCGCGCATCTCGTCCCAGCCGAGCTCGTCCAGCTCGTCCGGCTCCTGGATGCGGTAGAGATCGGCGTGCACCACCCGGCCGCGGGGAAACTCGTAGGTGATGAGGATCGGGAAGGTGGGGCTGGGCACGTCCACGGCGGGATCGTCGGCGAAGGCGCGGATGAGCGCGCGGGCCAGCTCCGTCTTGCCGGCGCCGAGGTCGCCGGTGAGGGTGATGGTGTCCTTGCCCCCGAACCAGCTGGCGATGAGCGAAGCGAGACGGCTGGTGGCGGCGAGGTCCTTCAGCACCACGCGGCAGGCCACCGGCTGACCTTCAAGGCGTTCCAGCACGATGCTCATTCGGCAGCCTCCCGCCGGCGCTCGCCTTCGAGCGGGAAGATGCAGGTGGCGAGGGTGCCGCGCGTCGCCGAGGCCGGCCCCACCGTGACCGAGCCGCCGTGCAGGCTCACGAAGGAGCGCACGATGGCAAGGCCGAGGCCCACCCCGCGATGGCGCGGGCCGGCGCTGCGGCTCTCGAAGCGGTCGAACAGCGTCTCCTTGACCTCCGCCGGCACGCCCGGCCCCTCGTCGCGGACGGTGAACACCAGCGCCCCGTCGCGCCGCGCGGCGCCGAGCGTCACGGTGGCGCCCTCGGGCGAGACGGCGATGGCGTTGGACAGGAGATTGAACAGGATCTGCCGCAGCCGCCGCGCATCGGCGACGAAGACGCCGGCGGCGGGATCGATGTTCACGGCGAGGGAAAGCCGCGCCTCGTCCACGCTGTCGCGCACCGCCTCGGCGACGGAGAGCACCAGCTCGCGCACGTCCACCTCGGCGAGATCCAGCTCCATGGCGCCGGCATCGATGGTGGCGAGGTCGAGGATGTCGTCGATGAGGGCGCGCAGCAGGTCCGAGGACTGGCGCATGTGGTCGAGATAGTCGCGCTGGCGGTCGTTGAGCGGGCCAGCAAGGCCTTCGCGCAGCATGTCGGCATAGCCCATCAGGGTATTGAGGGGCGTGCGCAGGTGGTAGGAGACGTGGCCGACGAAGGCGTTCTTGAGCTTGTCCGCCGCCTCCAGCGCCTCGGCGCGCTCGGTCAGCGCCCGCTCCACCTTCACGCTGTCGGTGACATCGCGGAACGTCACCATGGTGCCGCCGTCCGGCAGCGGCTGGGTGGCGCCGTCGAGCACGCGGCCGTCCGGCCGCTCGATGCGCAGCGTCATGACCTCGCGCGGGCCGATGGCCGTCACAGCCTGGCGGATGCGGGAGAAGGCGGCCGTCTCGCCATAGAGCGGGCGGCACATGGCGGCCACCGCGTCCACATGGGGCTTGTCGCCCATGGCCTGGGCATCGAGGGACCAGAGCGCGAGAAAGGCCTGATTGTAGAGGTTGAGCCGCCCGTCGGCGCCGAACACCGCCACCGCCTCGGCGAGGCCGTCCAGCGTCTCGCCCTGAATGCGGATGAGGCTGTTGTAGCGGCTCTCCAGCGCCAGATGCTCGGAGAGGTCGTCGAACAGATAGGTGATGCCGCCCTCGGCATTGGGCGTGATGACCACGCGCAGCATCTGCCCGCCGGGCAGGTGCCACCAGTCGTTCACCGGTTCGATGGCGCGATAGGCCTCGCGCAATTGCGCGCGCCACGCCCGGAAATCCGCCTGCTCCGGCACCTTGCGGCGGCGGCGCAGGTCTTCGAGGATTTCGTTTTCCGGCGGGCGCTGGTCGAGCAGGCCGGGGGCGAGGTCGAACAGGCGCTCATAGGCGGCGTTGTGGAACACGAGGCGCTCGTCGGCGCCGAAGATGGCCACGGCGGTGGTGAGCTGGTCCAGCGTGCGCTGGTGGGCAGCGACGGTGCGGGCGGTCTCGGCCTTCGCCACATCCTCGCCGGTCACGTCGATGGCGATGCCGGCGGTGCCGAAGGGGCCGGCCACCTCCACCACGTCCATCTGCCGGCGCTGGCCGCTCGCCACCGCCTTCACCCGCTGGCGGAAGGTGCCGGCCGCCCCCTCTGCGGTGAGCGCGGCGCTGCGGATGCGGGTGTCGAGCAGATCGAGGCCGGCGGCGCGCGCCTCGGCGGCCGAAGGCGCCCCCACCGCGGTAGCGAAGGCGGGATTCACATAGACCAGCGTGCCATCCGGCCGGCGCAGCCAGGCGGGCGCCGCGGCGGCATCGAGGGCGGCGGCGAGGCCATGGGCCATCCGCTCCGCCTCGGCGAAATCGGCGGCATCGGCTTTTGTGGCGGTATCTACGGCATCGGCCGGGCGCAGGAGCAGCACGCCCGCGCCGCCGAGGCTATGGCCTTCCAGCCGCGCGGGACCGGCCGGGGTGTCCACCAGCTGAGAAACGGTGCCGTCTTCCCGGCGCAACTGCTCCAGCGCGCGGTCGAGGGCAGCGGAGGCGGCGCCGAGGCTGGCACGGAAGGCTTCCGGCGTCGCGCCGTGCACATCCACCGGGAGCGCGCGGCCGCTCCAGGTCATGAAAGCGGGCGCGCCGGCGGTGAGGAGGGAGCGCGCGGCATGGGCTTCCGCCCGGGCCCGGGCAGCGGCGGCGCCGGCATCGCGGGCCTCGGCCTCGGCCTTGTCCATGCGCGCGCCGAGATCGGCGGCCACCCGGCGGGACCTCAGGGCCACGAGGCCGGCGGCGGCGCAGGCGGACAGAGCGATGACCGGCCACAGCGCTTCGGCCGCGCCCATGGCAATGCTCCAGCCGTTGGCAGCGGCCGGGGTGCCGGCGAGGGCGGTGGTGGCGAGGAGGACGGAGCCAAACAACGCGGGACGGGTACCGACGCAGAAATTCGCGCATCCCCTCGCCGGGGCCGGCCCCAGCCTGCGCCCGCGCGCCGGACGCCGCGCGCCGCTCCTCCGGATGCGCTCCGCCATTCGCCCCGGTGTCCTTCCCCTGCCCTGCGGCTGCCGCAGCCTCTCTGCGGCGCCCCGCGAATCACTTGCGAAGGATAACGGAGCGTTTACCAGCATTGAAAGGGCAGACCGCCGCCGGCCCACAGCCGGCAAACCAGCGCAGCCCTACACGTAGGCGACGGCCTCGATGCGCCAGCCGTCCGGGTCCATGAGGAATGAGGCGTAATAGCCGGGGCCGTACTGAGGCCTGAGCCCCGGCGCGCCGTAGTCCGTTCCGCCCGTGGCGAGGCCCGCCGCATGGAAAGCCTCCACCGCCGCCCGGTCCGCCGCGCAGAAGGCGATATGGGTGCCCGGCGGCGGCGTCACCGGCCCTTCGCGCAACTGCACCCAGAAAGGGGCCGCACCCGGCACGCCCTCCGGCGCCGGCAGGGTGCCCGGCGGCCCCCAGCAGGCGGACGCGCCCTCCGGCTCGTCATAATCCGCCACCCGCACGAGGCCGAGGGGCGCCAGCACCGCATCGTAGAAGCGCACCGCACGGGCAAGGTCCACGGTGGTGACGGACAGATGCTCGATGACGGGGCGGATGGGCGTGAACGTCATGCTTCGGCTCCTGCTTATGCCCGCGCCCTGGGGTGAGCGGCGCGCCAGGCATTCATGAGGGCGGCGGCATCGACCTGGGTATAGATCTGGGTGGTGGAGAGCGAGGCATGGCCGAGCAGTTCCTGGATCGCCCTGAGATCTCCGCCGCGCGAGAGGAGGTGGGTGGCGAAGGAATGGCGCAGGGCGTGGGGCGTCGCGCTGTCGGGCAGGCCCAGCGCGCCGCGCATCCGCTCCACCGCCAATTGCACGATGCGCGGCGAGAGCGGCCCGCCCCGCGCGCCCCGGAACAGCGGCTTGTCCGGCGCCAGAGGATAAGGACAGAGACCGCGATAGGCATCCACCGCCGCGAGCACCGGCGCGATCAACGGCACCATGCGCGTCTTGTTGCCCTTCCCCGTCACCGTGATCTGCGTCGTGCCGGGCGACATCATCCCCGCCGAGAGGCCCAGCGCCTCGGAGATACGCAGACCCGCGCCATAGAGCAGGGCGATCACTGCCGCGTCGCGCGCCAGCACCCACGCCTCCCGCGCCTCGCCGGCCCGGGTGTCGGGATCGGAGAGCGC
>NZ_JAYRPE010000009.1:0-15842 GCF_041911315.1 Xanthobacter sp.
GGCGGGAGCCGGAGCTGCGGCGGGGGCAGCGGCAGGCGCCGCCTCGGCGCCCGAGCCGGCGCCGATATTGCCGAGCAGCGCGCCGACGCCGACGGTCTCGCCGTCCTTGGCGATGATCTCGGAGAGGACGCCCGAGGCCGGAGCCGGCACCTCGACGGTCACCTTGTCGGTCTCGAGCTCCACCAGCGGCTCATCGGCCTTGACGGCCTCGCCGGGCTTCTTGAACCACTTGCCGATGGTCGCCTCGGTAACGGACTCGCCCAGGGTGGGCACGCGGATCTCGGTCATTGTGTTTGCCCCTTGAGGGGGCCTCCCTCAGACTTCGGCTTGGGCCGGGCGTGGCGCCCGGCGCTCGATGAGCGACAGAATGGGCATCACCGCATAGGTGAAGCCCAGGTCCGCCTTGATGACGGGATCCCGAAGCGAGAGACCGGTCGCGGCGGCCTCGTCGGGTACTTCGATGACGGCCATCCCCCAGATGCCCGCC
Organism: Xanthobacter sp.; assembly: GCF_041911315.1. Taxonomy (NCBI): domain Bacteria; kingdom Pseudomonadati; phylum Pseudomonadota; class Alphaproteobacteria; order Hyphomicrobiales; family Xanthobacteraceae; genus Xanthobacter; species Xanthobacter sp. The sequence goes on from NZ_JAYRPE010000009.1 coordinate 488, forward strand.
GGGTCCGCCACCGGACCGACGGCGAGGGCCGTGCCGGCCTCCGCCTCGGCCTGCCAGAAGGCGAAGTGCGCGCCCATGGCGTCCATCTCGGCCGCGCTCGCGTCCGAGGGGAAGCTCGGGCGCGGCGGGGAGAGGCGGAGCAGGAAGTGCGGCACGGCGCGTCCTCTTTCGGGGCGGTTCTTCGGATGTCGGATCAGCCCAGGGCTTCCTCGAGGAAGGCCTTGAGCTGCGCCATGTGCTTGGACATGAGGCCGGTGGCCGTGGCGGCCGACGCCGGACGGCCGGCATAGCGCGGACGCCGCGCAGCACCGCCCGCCTGCTCCAGCACCCACTCCAGATAGGGCTGCACGAAGGCCCAGGACCCCTGGTTCTTCGGCTCCTCCTGGCACCACACGACCTCGGCGTTCTTGAAGCGGCCGAGCTCCTGCACCAGCGTCTTGAGCGGGAACGGATAGAGCTGCTCCACGCGCAGCAGGTAGACGTCGTCCACGCCCCGCTTCTCGCGCTCCTCCAGCAGGTCGTAATAGACCTTGCCCGAGGACAGCACGACGCGGCGGATCTTGTCGTCCGGCTGGAGCTTGATGGTGTTCTCGTCCGGGTGCGACTGGGCGTCGTCCCACAGCACGCGGTGGAAGGTGGTGCCGGTCACCATGTCCGACAGGTTGGACACCGCCCGCTTGTGGCGCAGCAGCGACTTGGGCGTCATCAGGATGAGCGGCTTGCGGAATTCCCGCTTCATCTGCCGGCGCAGGATGTGGAAGTAGTTGGCCGGGGTGGTGACGTTGGCCACCTGCATGTTGTCCTCGGCGCACAGCTGCAGATAGCGCTCGAGGCGGGCGGAGGAGTGCTCCGGACCCTGGCCCTCATAGCCGTGCGGCAGCAGGCAGACGAGGCCGGACATGCGCAGCCACTTGCGCTCGCCCGAGGAGATGAACTGGTCGAACACCACCTGCGCGCCGTTGGCGAAGTCGCCGAACTGCGCCTCCCAGAGCACCAAGGTGTTGGGCTCGGACAGCGTGTAGCCGTACTCGAAGCCGAGCACCGCCTCTTCCGAGAGCATCGAATTGATGACCTCGTACTTGGCCTGGGTCTCGGAGAGGTGGTTGAACGGCTTGTAGCGGGCCTCGGTCTCCTGGTCGAGCAGCACCGAGTGGCGCTGGGAGAAGGTGCCGCGCTCCACGTCCTGGCCCGACAGGCGGACCGGATGGCCTTCCAGCAGCAGGGAGGAGAAGGCGAGCGCCTCGCCGGTCGCCCAGTCGATGCCCTTGCCGTCCTCGATGGCCTTCTTGCGGTTGTCGAGGAAGCGCTGGATGGTGCGGTGGACCTGGAAGCCCTCCGGCACGGTGGTGATCTTCGCGCCGATGGCCTTCAGCTCGTCTTCCGGCAGGCCGGTGTTGCCGCGGCGCGGATCATCATCCTCGTGGGTGGGCTTGAAGCCGGCCCAGCGGCCATCGAGCCAGTCGGCCTTGTTGGGCTTGTAGGCCTGGCCGGCCTCGTGCTCGGCCTCAAGGCGGTCGCGCCACGCATTGCGCATGGTGTCCACCTCGCCGGCGGTCACGACGCCCTCGGCTTCCAGCTTCTTGGTGTACAGCTCCAGCACGCTCGCGTGCTGGCGGATCACCTTGTACATCTTCGGCTGGGTGAACGCGGGCTCGTCGCCCTCGTTGTGGCCGAAGCGGCGGTAGCAGAACATGTCCACCACCACCGGCTTGTGGAAGCGCTGGCGGAACTCGGTGGCCACCTTGGCGCAGAACACCACGGATTCCGGGTCGTCGCCGTTGCAGTGGAAGATCGGCGCCTCGATCATCTTCGCCACATCCGACGGATAGGGCGAGGAGCGCGAATAACGCGGATTGGTGGTGAAGCCGATCTGGTTGTTGATGATGAAGTGGATCGAGCCGCCGGTGCGGTGACCCTTCAGGCCGGAGAGGCCGAGGCACTCGGCCACCACGCCCTGGCCGGCGAAGGCGGCATCGCCGTGCAGCAGCAGCGGCAGCACCTTGGTGCGCTCGGTGTCGCCCAGCTGGTCCTGCTTGGCGCGGGCCTTGCCCAGCACCACCGGATCAACGATCTCGAGGTGCGACGGGTTGGCGGTCAGCGACAGGGGGACCTTGTTGTTGTCGAACTCGCGGTCGGACGAGGCGCCGAGGTGATACTTCACGTCGCCCGAGCCTTCCACGTCGTCGGGCGCCCAGGAGCCGCCCTTGAACTCGTGGAACAGCGCGCGGTGGGGCTTGCCCATCACCTGGGTCAGCACGTTCAGGCGGCCGCGGTGGGCCATGCCGAACACGATGTCCTTCACGCCGAGATTGCCGCCGCGCTTGATGATCTGCTCCAGCGCCGGGATCAGGCTCTCGCCGCCGTCGAGGCCGAAGCGCTTGGTGCCGGTGAACTTCACGTCGAGGAACTTCTCGAAGCCCTCGGCCTCCACCAGCTTGTTGAGGATGGCGCGCTTGCCCTCGCGGGTGAAGGTGACTTCCTTGTCCGGCCCCTCGATGCGCTCCTGGATCCAGGCCTTCTCCTCGGGCGAGGAGATGTGCATGAACTCGACGCCGATGGAGGCGCAATAGGTGCGGCGCAGGATGGCGACCATCTGGCGGACGGTCGCGAATTCGAGGCCCAGCACGTGGTCGATGAAGATCTTGCGGTCGAGGTCGGCCTCGTAGAAGCCGTAGGAGGCCGGATCCAGCTCCGGCGCCTCGCGCGGCGGGGTCAGGCCCAGCGGGTCTAGATTGGCGTGCAGATGGCCGCGCATGCGGTAGGCGCGGATCATCATCAGCGCCTTGACGGAATCGCGGGTGGCCTGCTGCACCTCGGTGGCGGAGAACTCGACGCCGGACTTCTGCGCCTTGGCCTTCACCTTGTCGGCGATGGCCTTCTCCACCTCGATCCACTGGCCGTCCATGGCCGACACCAGCTCGCCATTGGCGTGCACCGGCCAGTTGGGCTTCTTCCAGGAGGCGCCGCGGGCGTTCTCGATCACCTGGTTGGGATCGTCCTTCAACGCCGCGAAGAAGGCCTGCCACTCAGCGCTGACCGAATTGGGATCGGTCTCATAGCGGGCGTAGAGATCCTCGATCCAGGCAGCATTGGCGCCATAGAGGAAGGAGGTGTTCAGGAATACGTCGTTCTGTTCCGCGCGCGACATGGGCTTGTTCCCGGAAGACCGTGGCGCCTCACTCTCCTTGAGCGCATTTCGCGCGGAAAATGAAGCCCCAAGGCCGCTCGTCTGCCACAAATCCGGCGCCCGGCCCTTGCCGGACGCCCCGTCACCCCTGCGAGGCTCGTGGCGGCCTTCGACAGCAGTGCTCGACAACCTTCATATGGGCAGGGCGGCCACCGGCCGAAAGGCCGGCGCCTCGCCCCGTCCGAACCGCGCTCGCCAGTCGCCGAACTTCATGGCGATTGCGCGGCGGATGCCCTTGCGGGAGCGGAATTCCAAGGCTTTCGCCCGGCGTTCCCGCTCCCGGTCATCCAAGCGGCGATCCCCCGGCCGGGCCGGGGGAAAGCCTCAGCCCTTCAGCACCTCGACGAGGGTCTTGCCGAGGCGCGCGGGGGACGGAGACACGCGGATGCCCGCCGCCTCCATGGCCGCGATCTTGTCCTCGGCGCCGCCCTTGCCGCCGGAGATGATGGCACCGGCATGGCCCATGCGACGGCCGGGAGGGGCCGTGCGGCCGGCGATGAAGCCCACCATCGGCTTCTTGCGGCCCTTCTTCGCCTCATCGGCGATGAACTGCGCCGCATCCTCCTCCGCCGAGCCGCCGATCTCGCCGATCATGACGATCGACTCGGTCTTGGGGTCGGCCAGGAACATCTCCAGCACGTCGATGAATTCCGTGCCCTTCACCGGGTCGCCGCCGATGCCCACCGCCGAGGTCTGGCCGAGGCCTTCCTGTGTGGTCTGGAACACGGCCTCATAGGTCAGCGTGCCGGAGCGCGAGACGATGCCCACCGAGCCGGGTTTGAAGATGTTGGCCGGCATGATGCCGATCTTCGACTGGCCGGCGGTGACGATGCCGGGGCAGTTGGGGCCGATGAGGCGGCTCTTGGAGCCGGACAGGGCGCGCTTCACCTTCACCATGTCGAGCACGGGAATGCCCTCGGTGATGCAGACAATAAGCGGGATTTCCGCGTCGATCGCCTCGAGGATGGCGTCGGCGGCGCCCGGAGGCGGCACGTAGATCACCGAGGCGTCGGCGCCGGTGGCTTCCTTGGCCTCGATCACGGTGTCGAACACCGGCAGGTTGAGGTGGGTGGTGCCACCCTTGCCCGGCGAGGTGCCGCCGACCATCTTCGTCCCGTAGGCGATGGCCTGCTGGGCGTGGAAGGTGCCGTTCTTGCCGGTGAAGCCCTGGGTGATGACCTTGGTGTTGGCGTCGATCAGCACGGACATCACGCAGCTTCCTTCTTCACGGCCGCGACGATCTTCTGCGCCGCATCATCGAGATCATCGGCGGGGATCACATTGAGCCCGCTCTCACGGATGATCTGCTTGCCTTCTTCCACATTGGTGCCTTCGAGGCGCACCACGAGGGGCACCTGGAGGCCGACCGCCTTCACCGCCGCGATCACGCCGTTGGCGATCACGTCGCACTTCATGATGCCGCCGAAGATGTTGACGAGGATGCCCTTCACGTTCGGGTCGGCGGTGATGATCTTGAATGCCGCCGTCACCTTCTCCTCGTTGGCGCCGCCGCCCACGTCGAGGAAGTTCGCCGGGCTCTCGCCGTAGAGCTGGATGATGTCGAGGGTCGCCATCGCGAGGCCCGCGCCGTTGACCATGCAGCCGATGGTGCCGTCGAGGGCGATGTAGGCGAGGTCGTACTTGGACGCCTCGATCTCCTTCTCGTCCTCTTCCGTCAGGTCGCGCAGCTCGACGAGCTTGGGATGGCGGAACAGGGAGTTGGAATCGAAGGACACCTTGGCGTCGAGCACGCGCAGGTTGCCGTCCTTGGTGACGATGAGCGGGTTGATCTCCAGCATCGCCATGTCGGTCTCGACGAAGGCGGTGTAGAGCACCTCGGCCAGCTTGCCGGCCTGCTTGGCGAGTTCGCCGGACAGGCCGAGGGCCTTGGCGATCTTGCGGCCGTGGAAGCCCTGCACGCCAGTCACCGGGTCCACCGAGAAGGTGACGATCTTCTCGGGGGTGGAGTGGGCGACTTCCTCGATGTCCATGCCGCCTTCGGTGGAGACCACGAAGGCCACGCGCGAGGTGACGCGGTCCACGAGCAGGGAGATGTAGAACTCCTTCTCGATGTCCGAGCCTTCCTCGATGTAGAGGCGGTTCACCTGCTTGCCGGCCGGGCCGGTCTGGATGGTGACGAGGGTGCGGCCGAGCATCTGGCCGACGAACTCCTTCACCTCATCCACGGACTTGGCGAGGCGCACGCCGCCCTTCTCGCCGGCCTCGGGCTCCTTGAACTTGCCCTTGCCGCGGCCGCCGGCGTGAATCTGCGACTTCACCACCCAGAGCGGGCCACCCAGCTCCTTGGCGGCGGCTTCCGCCTCCTCGACCTTCAGCACGGGAATGCCGCGCGAGACCGGGGCGCCGAAGCTCTTCAGCAGCGCCTTGGCCTGATACTCGTGAATATTCATCTTCCGTGTCCCTCAGGGTTGCGATGTGTCCCTTTCCCCGCCCCGGTCCGTCCCGGGTCCCGCGCAATTGCGGGACCGCCCGGTCAAGACCGCCTCCACCGCAGAAGGGGGACCCGCGCCACCGCCCCGGCCCGAAGGACTGGAGCGAGGATGCGGTCTCCCCCGAGGAGGGGAACACTCGTCTCCTTCACCACGCCGGTTGTACCCCGGCACGAAAACGGCGCGCCTTGCGGCACGCCGTCATGAGCGAGATCACTTCCCGAGGCCGGGTGCGATCTTCAGGCAGGCCTCCACCAGTCCTTCGACTGCGGCGACCGATCTTTCGAACATGGCGCGCTCGGACCGGTCGAGCTCGACCTCCACGATACGCTCCACCCCCCGCGCGCCGATGACGGCCGGCACGCCGAGATAGATGTCCCTGAGCCCGTATTCCCCATCGAGCCGTGCGGCGACCGGGAGCAGGCGCTTCTTGTCCTTCAGGTAGCTCTCCGCCATGGCGATGGCGGCGGCGGCCGGCGCATAGAAGGCCGAGCCGGTCTTGAGCAGATTGACGATCTCCGCCCCGCCGTCGCGCACGCGCTGGACGATGGCGGCGATGCGCTCCTCGCTGGTCCAGCCCATGCGGATGAGGTCCGGCACCGGGATGCCGCCCACGGCGGAATAGCGCACCAGCGGCACCATGGTATCGCCGTGCCCGCCCATGACGAAGGCTGTCACATCCTCCACCGAGACGCCGAACTCCTCGGAGAGGAAGAAGCGGAAGCGGGCGGAATCCAGCACGCCGGCCATGCCCACCACTTTCTCCGGCGGAAGGCCGCTGGTGCGCTGGAGCGCCCAGACCATGGCATCGAGCGGATTGGTGATGCAGATGACGAAAGCGTCAGGCGCATATTTGCGCAGGCCCGCGCCCACCTGCTCCATCACCTTGAGGTTGATGGCGAGGAGGTCGTCGCGGCTCATGCCCGGCTTGCGCGGCACGCCGGCGGTGACGATCACCACGTCGGCGCCGGCGATGGCATCATAGCTGGAGGCGCCCCAGATGCCCGCGTCGAACCCCTCCACGGGGGCGAGCTGGGCGAGGTCCAGGGCCTTGCCGTCGGGAACGCCGTCGGCGACGTCGAACAGCACGATGTCGCCCAGTTCCTTCAGTCCAGCCAGAAGGGCGAGCGTACCGCCGATCTGGCCGGCCCCGATGAGGGCGATCTTGTTGCGGGCCATCCCAAATCCCCGGTAACCGCTGCGGAGCCGGCACATGAGACGAGCCGCCGCAGGAACGCGGCGCTTGACTACTCCCATCCGTCCGGGGGTTCAAGCCGGCCGCACTGCACAAATAGTGGCATCGAGCGGGATTTTGCCGCAAAAACGGGTCGTTTTGCGCCGATTTTCTGCTGATTTGCACCATGCGGAAAACCATCCCGCAGAGCGGTGCAACGGCCTACCACCGGCCACACCGGAAAAGGCAACGCTTCCGCCCGCTCGGGCGGCATGACGCTCGCGCCCGCCCGGCGGCAGGGCGAGGCTGCAAGGGACCGGCGCAGCGCCGTGCGATCTGGAAAAGCCCGGAAAGCCAGGGGGAAGGCGCGCGGGGGCCGGCATGGTCCGCCCGAATGGGGCAGGATCACACGGCCTCTGGCCTTGCGTAAGGGATCTGGGCGGTTCTGGCGCCACCCATGCGCCGGGTCCGGACGCGCGCCCGGACCGGGGCCAGCCCACCGCCGGGACCGGCCCGGGGGTCTTGGCACGCGGCCGGAGTCATCAACGCGGCGGTCATCAGCGCGCATCGGCGCCGGTCCTTGAGGAAATCTGCCCTCTCCCCGCACACGGCCGAGCGACCAGCCGGATGAAAAAAATAAAACAACGTCAATATCAACGAACAAAAAGCAGGGAGAGGGCAGCCGGCCGGAGCACTTCGGGGCACTCCGGCGGAAGGGTGGCCCCGCCTTCATCCGCGCGGCTGCGCGGAGGGGCGGGACGAGACGGTCTCAGCTTCCGGTCTTGAGCGAGCCGAGCTGGACGAAGGCGGGCTTGGCGGCGGGGGCCGCCGGGCGGTTCGGATCATGCTCCTTCAGCACCTTGAACACCCGCTCCGCCATGGGGTTGGACTTGATGAAGTCGGCATAGGCCTGCCCCAGCATGGTCTGGGCGGCGGAATAGATCTCCTCCTCGCTCATGCCGTCGAACTCGGCCGAGACGAGGTACTGGCCCATGCGCCGCAGGATATGGAGGCGCAGCACCTGCAGCACTTCCGGCTGGTATTCCACCTGCAGCACCTCGAAGAACTCCTCGGCGCTTCCGAGAGACTTCAGCTTGTCGATGATGGACATGTCGCTCTTTCTCCTGTCGATCAGTCCAAGTCTGGTCAACCCAAGTCTGGTCCACCCAAATCCGGGATGTCAGGCCGCCTCGTCCGCGCTCGCCGGCCGGCCGCGCTGGCGCTCACCCTGCAGGTGGGTGAGGCGGGCCTCGAGGAACTCGATCCGGTCCAGCAGGGAGACGATGGCCTCGCCCACCGGGTCCGGCATCAGATGGTGCTCAAGGTCGATGCGGCCGTCGCCGAGCTTGCGGCGGTCGGAGGTGGGCTTCACCACCCGGCCGGGAATGCCCACCACCGTCATGGCCGGCGGGACATCCTCGATCACCACCGAATTGGCGCCGACCCGGCAGCCGGCCCCCACCGTGATCGGCCCGAGGATCTTGGCGCCCGCGCCCACCAGCACGCCATTGCGCAGGGTGGGATGGCGCTTGCCCGCCGTCCAGGACGTGCCGCCCAGGGTCACGCCATGGTACAGGGTGACATCATCGCCGATCTCGGCGGTCTCGCCGATCACCACGCACGCGCCGTGATCGATGAAGAAGCGCCGGCCGATGGTGGCGCCGGGATGGATGTCCACATTGGTCAGGAAACGGCCCAGCCAGGAGAGGAAGCGGGCCGGGAACTTCACCCCCCGCCGCCACAGCCGGCTGGCAAGCCGATGCCAGATGATGGCATGGACGCCGGGATAGGTGAGCACGATCTCGAACGTGTGCCGGGCCGCCGGGTCCCGCGCCTTGACGCAGTTCACGTCCTCGCGGATCAGCTGCCAGACCGTGAAGGACGCCGCCGGCGCATCCAGCGCGGTCGCCGTGGCGAGGGGCACCTCGGTACCGTGCCACTTCGGGCTTCCCATGATCATGGATCAGGCTCCCATCACGGCGGCGTGGCGGCGCTTCAGCGCTTCTTCGGTGAAGCTGTCCTCGTAGAGGCGGCGCAGCACCTGGGGCGTCACCGTCTCCTTGGTGCGCACCGAGAAGTCGCGCACCCGGGCGAGGATGGCGCGGCCGCGCGCCTCGTCCACGGCCAACCCCTCGTCGGCGAGGGCCTTGGAGATGGCAGCGAGGCCGGAATGCTTGCCCAACACCACGCGGTGGGAACGGCCGAGCAGCTCCGGGTTCAGCGCCTCGTAGGTGCCGCGATCCTTCAGCAGGCCGGCAACATGGATGCCGCTCTCGTGGGTGAACACATCCTCGCCCACGATGGCCTTGGTGCGCGGCATGGCGCGGCCGGCGGCTGCCATCACTTTCTCCGCCAGCGGGCGCAGGGCACGCGGGTCGATGCCGCTTTCGGCGCGGGCGGTCTGGCGCAGGGCGATGGCGACTTCCTCCAGCGCCGCATTGCCGGCCCGCTCGCCGAGGCCGACCACGGTCACGCTGGCATGGCGGGCGCCGCCGGTGACGGCGGCGAGGGTGTTGGCGGTGGCAAGGCCCAGATCGTCGTGGGCGTGGAACTCGATCTCGAGGTCCGTGGCATTGGCGACGCGCCGCACCAGTGCATAGGTGGAGAAGGGATCGAGCACGCCCAGCGTGTCGGCGAGGCGCAGGCGGAAGGCACCCGCCTCCCGCGCCACCTCGGCCACCCGGCACAGGAAATCGGGATCGGCGCGGGAGGCGTCCTCGCAGCCGATGGCCACCGTGAAGCCGAGCTTGGTGGCCAGCGTCGCCACATGCTTCAGGGCCGCGAGCGCCCAGTCGCGGTCGCGGTTCAGCTTGCCCTTGAGCTGGCGGTCGGAAGTGGGAATGGAGAGATTGACGTAGCTGACCCCGGCGGAGACCGCCGCGAACAGGTCTTCCTCGCTCATGCGGCACCAGGCGGCGACGCGGAGCGGCAGCTTGAGCGAGACGATGGAGCGCAGCGTCTCGATCTCCTCGTCGCCCATGGCCGGCGTGCCGGCCTCGATCTCGGGCACGCCGGCGGCGGCGAGCGCCTCGGCGATCTCGATCTTCTCCTTGCGGGTGAAGGCGACACCCGGCGCCTGCTCGCCATCGCGGAGCGTGGTGTCGTTGAGGAAGACCGTGCGGGCGGCCGCAGCCCCTGCCGCCGAACCGCCAGCCTCCGCCGAGGACCGGCCGGAGCGCCCAGATGTCACCGATGGAGACTTCGCGAGCATGGTGTCTTCCTCAAGTCCCGTGACCCTAAGTCCCTTGGCCCTGAACCGCGCCTGTGGTGAGCCGGAGCATCGAAGCCGCCCACCATTCGCCAGCAGCGCCTGACAGAGATCACGCAAACCGCGTGCCATTGCCGCAAGCCATTCTGGAATCGATGGAAATCAGGGAGCGCCCAGCTGTCGCAAAGCCGACAGCCGGCAAGCTTGTCCGAGGTTCGACAGGATCACGACAGACGAGACACGTGCGACACACCGTGTTGTCGGTATCGAACATACGTATAATTACGTAGTCGCCCGTTCCCGTGCGGTCATTTCTTGCAGGGACCGGACGAATTCACGGATGAGGGCAGATCATCCGGCGCGAGAAGCCGGCGGCAGGCGCCGCTCAGGCCGGGCCGATCACCACCTTCACGTCGGCGGGCTTTGCCCAATAGGGTGCCGACGTCACCAGCACATGGGCGCCAGCCGCGGCATAGGCGGCGGCGTTGGAGAGGTTGACGCCGCCGGCCGCCGCCACCTTCGTGCCGGGAGAGCGTTCCGCGGTGAGGGCGACCACCTGCCGAATGTCGTCCGGCGTCATCTTCTCGCACTGGAGCACGTCCGGCCGCGCGGGGAGCACGGCCTCGGCCTCCTCCCGCGTCTTCACCTCCACCACCACCTTCTTCTCCGGCGCCTGCCGGCGCAGCCGCGCGATGCCCTCGGCGGGATCGGCGAGGAAGGCGGCATGTTCGGGAAACAGCAGCAGCGTCTCGGACAGGCCGAGCCGGTGCGGGAAGGCGCCGCCGGCGCGGATGGCGGCGATCATCTGCGCCTTGGCGCCGGGCAGGGTCTTGCGCGTGGTCACCACCGCCACCTCGGGCGACACCGCCCGCGCGGCGGCGACGATGTCGGCGGTGAGGGTGGCGATGCCGGAGAGATATTCCACCAGCGTCTGCGCCACCTTCCACGCCCGGAAGATGGGGCCGGCCGCGCCCTCTGCGAGGAGGAAGGTGTCGCCCTGCGGCACCCGCGCGCCGCTCGCCGCCAGCAGGTCGGCCCTGGCGCCGGCCGTGACGAACAACTCGCGCGCGAGTTCAACACCGCACAGGGTGGTGTCACCGCGCACGGCCATGGAGAGGCGCGCATCGCGCCCGGCGAGGCCGAGGCTCTCGGTGGTGAGGTCGCCATAGGGCGCATCCTCGGCGAGGAGGGCGTCCACCATGGCCTGCGTCCACCAGCGGTAGGTCATGCGCCCTATCCTCGCTCAGTCCCGATACAGCAGGATTAGCGCGGGCAGACCGCAGGGTCCACGAGACAAAGCGCGACGCGACACTTGGACGTCAGACCGGTGCCGCTGCCCGGGCCTCTTTGGTCGCGCGCCGCAGCAGCGTGAGGCATTCGATGGTGGAGGCGAGGTCCAGCGCGGAAAAACCGTCCAGCGTCTCGGGGGTCGGATCGGCACCACGGGTGAGCAGTTTCTCCACCACGCCGGCCTTGCCAGCGGAAGCCGCATACATCAGCGCCGTGGCGCCATTGTCGTTGGCGCTGTCGATGGCGATGCCCGCATCCACCAGCGCGTCGATGATGTCGAGATGATCGCCCACGCAGGCGATCCACAGCGCCGTGTTGCCGTCCGCATTGCGGATGTCGAGGGCGGCACCGGCAGCGATAAGGGCCGCGACCGTCTCGCCGAGCCCCTCCGCGCAGGCCTTCATCAGCGGCGTCATGCCGTTCTCGGCGGTGGCGTTCAGCCCGTCCGGGGGAAAGCCACGGCTGGCGATCCAGGCCGAGAGCGCGGGGTCGAGCGGGTCGGCGGGCTTTTGCGCCTGCGCGTGGTTGAACCAGGCCTCATAGCCGCCGTCCACGCTCGTCACGTCGGAGAAGCCGAAATCCGACAAGGCCTGCGCGTACTCCTGGCTGGCATTGCCATGATAGCAATAGATGACCACCGGCTGCGCCTTCGGCGTGGTGCCGATGATGTCGCCGAGATTGCCGAACGCCATGTTCCGCGCGCCCGCCACATGGCCGGCGGCGTAGGAATTGGCGTCGCGCACATCGAGCAGCAGGGCCTTGCCCGTGCCCACGATGGCCACCGCCTCCGCGACGCCGATGCGGCGGAAGGGCGTGCGCTGTTTCATGATCGTCTCCCCAAATCTGGCGCCGATCCCGCTCAGGCGCCCCGGCCGGGATAGGCCGGCTCCGTGGTGATACGGTCGTCGACGGCGGCGCGCCCGACGGTGAAGTGGTAGATGGACTGGAAAGCTGCGCCTTCGAGCCCCAGCAGTTGATGCAAATCGTCATCGAAGAAGCAGCCGATGCCGGTGCCGCGGAAGCCCGCCGCCTCCGCTTCCAGATAAAGCGACTGGCCGACCATGCCCGCCTCCCAATGCAGCTGGCGGTAGCGCCACGCCTCCGCCGTCACCAGCGGCTCGAACTCCGCCAGCATGGCGAGGGCGAACGAGCTGTCGCTGGCGATGGCCTGATGGCAGCTCACGGTGCGGGCGATGCCCCGGCAGTCGGTTTCCACCAGCCGATAGAGCGGCAGGTGCGCCGGCACGCCCTCCGGCTTTTCCCATGTGAAGTCGGAGCGCAGCGCGGCCTTGAGATCCGCGAGCACGCCGTCCCGGCGCGGCAAGGCATAGAGGCCGGAGGCGAGCCCCTCCACCCGGTGGACGAACAGAAGCGGATGGACACGGGCCTCGAAGGGGGCGGCATCGAACGGCGCTGCCGCGCGCGGCAGCAGCGCATCCATGAGGCCGAGGAACACGTCGCGGGGCATGATGCTGCCCTTGGCCGTGAAGCGCTGCGCGCTGCGCCGGCCGAGGATGACCGACGCCGCCCGCGCCTCGCCGGTCGCCTCGCGAGGCGGAAGGGCGGGAGCCGCCACCCCCTCCCCCGCATCGGCGCCTGCGCGATGGGTGGCAAGGCTCACCTGATCGATCACCGGCCAGCGATAGAGCGGATGCCGGTCCAGCACATTGGCCCGCCCCATCCACCGCCCGCCCGCCGGCAGCGGCGGCAGGGCCGGCAGATCGCCGCCGGCCGGAGCCAGCGCGATCAGCATGTCGGGATCCTCCCGCTCGGCCCCGGCGAAGTTCGCCGCCCGGTCGAGGCCGATGCGGCGGGCGATGTCGGCGCTGGGGATGGTCTCCACCAGTCGCGCGGTCCAGCCGAGACAGGAAGCGGCATAGCGCACGGCGGCCAGCGCGTGGCCGAGATCCAGCTGGCAATAGCGGAAGGCGCGCTCGCCATATTTCCACGCCTCGCGCCAATGGATGGACGACAGCGCGAGGAACAGGGACGGCGCCCCGCCGACCGGCCCGAACCTCTGCTCCATGGCGAAGCCGGAGGCGCCCGCCACCACCACCACATCCGGCCCCGGAGGCGCGAAGCGATGCTCCAGCGCATGGTCGCGGCTGACATAGTGATGCACGCCATCGTCGAGACCGGCGATGCGCCCGGCGATCACATAAGCCTCGGTGGGGTGCAGATTGCCGCTGGAGGGATTGCAGCGCAGCGCCCAGCGGTCGGGGCCCAGCTGCTTCCAGGCGGCGAGGCCGAAAGAGAGTTCCAGCAGCAAGGCGACGCCGGCAAGGTCCAGCGGCGCGGGCGCCACCGTTCCCGACACCATTTCCGAAAAGGAAACGCCGAGCCCTTCCGCCGCCAGCGGCAGAGCGGTGCGCGGCGCGCCCTCATACTCCCGGAACGGATTGGGCTGCATGTCCCAGTCCAGCGTCTCGGGGCCGGCGGCGTAGCCCTTCAGGCTGTGCTTGGTGCGGGCGTGGTAGGCCAGCGCCGCCTCGAAGGGACGCGCGGGGGGCAGCAGCGCGTTCATGTTCAGGACGCCTTCCGTTCGCCGGGGTCCGGACAGGGATGGGCCTCGCCGGGATGGGAGCAGCCCTCCAGGGGCCTCGCTCCCGGCGCGACCGGTCCCAGCAGGGAGGTGACGGGCTCACGGTCGAAGCCGGCGCAGCGGGCGCCCTCCACCTCCACCAACGGGCGGCGGATGAGCAATGGCTCCGCCAGCATCAGCGCGATGGCCGCCTCGGCCTCCACCGCCTCGGGCTTGACCTCACCCGACTTCACCTTCGGCGCCGCCGGATTGAACCAGGTGGCGACCGGCGTCGCGCCGAAGAAGCTCTTCAGGCGCTCGGCCGTCCACGGCTCGGTCAGGAGGCTGCGGACATCCAGCGTATGGCCGGCATTGGCGAGGGCGAGCTTCTGCCGGGCATTGGTGCCGCAGCCCGGCTTCTCCCAGAAGGTGACGTGGGCCACGGCGCCCTACTTCATCACGGAGAGCTGCACGAGCTGCGCGCCGCCGTCGCGGCCGAGCACCGTATCCACCTTCTTGCGCACGCCCTCCAGCGTCAGCGGCTTCACCACCGCGCCATGGGCGCCGGCCTTCAGCCCGCTCACCGCCACCGCCTCTTCCGACTTGTCGGTGACGATGAGGATGCGCACGCCGGGAAACTTCGTCTTCATCTCGCCGATCAGCGCATCGCCGCGCGCCTTGAGCAGGCCGACGCCGAGCAGGACCACGTGCGGCATCAGCCAGCCCTGCCCCTTCTCATAGGCCTCCTCGGGGGTGGCGAGCTCGTGGGTCTCGATCTCGTCGTGCAGCATGAACTGGAGCGCCGCGCGGGTGATCTCGTCCTCGTCCACCACGAAGACACGCCGCTGGTCCACCGCCTTGGACGTCTCAACGCCGATCTGCATCTGTCGCCTCGCTCATAACTTGCGTTTATCGCGCGCCGATCCCCGTTGTCGGCACCGCCCGCCTGCTGCGGCGGGCCGGGTTCGGGACCACGGCCGTCCGCGCGCGAGCGGGTTGATGGACCGTCAAGCAAGTTCCGTTCCTCGCCCGCAACCGCAGTCCTGGACGGGATTGCTCCGGCGACGGCGCGTCGAGCGCCCGGCATATGTCCCAATCCCGACACACGACCCATACCTGTCGGGTTCGACACACCATTCGAAAGGCCAAGGAAGGCCCCCTCGCACCCCCGGAATTTGATTGAGATCAAAGGCCTGCGGGGTATTGGGGCGAGTGGCACGCTGGTTGCTCCTGCCATGGCGCAACAGCGAGTGAGGGCTGAGTGCACGCCTAGGCCGCCGCCAGCGATGCGCTCCTTCCCGTAACCCGCGGGGCGTTTCCGATCGATATTGCTGACGAGAGAAACGGCCTCGCGCCAATTCGCGCGGTGGTCTTCCAAAGTAGGTTCGAAGGAGAGCAAGATGGCTTCGCTGCGACAGATCGCGTTTTACGGCAAGGGTGGCATCGGCAAGTCCACCACGTCCCAGAACACGCTTGCGGCCCTGACCGAGCTTGGTCAGCGCATCCTCATCGTGGGCTGCGACCC
>NZ_JAYRPE010000010.1:0-87642 GCF_041911315.1 Xanthobacter sp.
AGGGCCATGGCGGCCGCCTGCCAGCCCGCCGATTGCGGCCGCTGGCCGGAGGCATCGGGCGCGGGCGCCTTCGGCATGGCAGTCTTGCTGGCGGGCGTGCCGAGCGAGGCGAGATAGTCCGCCATCGCCTCGATATCCTGCGCAGGGGCCTCGGCGAGGTTCTCCGTCACCGGCCCCATGGGGCCGAGCGCGACGCCGTGGTCCGCCTGCCAGCCCTCGCGCAGATACTGGGCGAGGGCTGCCTTCGTCCACGGCACGCGGGCGGGCGACTGCGCGCCCAAGGGATAGGCGGTCCAGCCCTCGGCCTCGCCGCCGGCGAAGGCGCCGGAGCGGATTTCCGCGCCCATGAGGTTGCGCGGCGTGTGGCACGCGCCGCAATGGGCGAGGCCCTCCACCAGATAGCGGCCCCGGTTCCATGACGCATCGCGCGCGGGATCGTTCGCGAAGGGCTCGGGATGGAAGAACAGGAGCTTCCAGCCGGCGAGCACGAGGCGGATGTTGATGGGGAAGGGCAGCTGGTTCGCCGGTGCCGTGGCAACCACCGGCGCGCGGGTCATCAGGAAGGCGTAGAGCGCAGCGAGGTCTGCGTCTGTGGTCAGGCTGAAATGGTCGTAGGGGAAGGCCGGATAGAGGTGTCGGCCTTCGCGGTCCACGCCCTCGCGCATGGCCCGCACGAAGGCCGCGAGCGGCCAGCGCCCGATGCCGGTTTCGGGATCTGGGGTGATGTTGGTGGAATAGATCGTGCCGAACGGCGTCGGCATGGCGAGGCCGCCGGCGAAGGTCGTCCCGCCCGGCGCGGTGTGGCAGGTGCGGCAATCCCCGATGAGGGCGAGCGCCGCGCCCCGCTCGATCTGCGCACGCTCGAACGCGGCGGCGGGCGGGGGCGAAACCGGGGCGATCTCGCCATGCCAGGCGTAGGCCAGCGCGGCGAGCGCGCCGCAGCCGGCGGCAACGAGGGACAGGAGCAACACGCGCTTCATCATCATCCGCACCCTTTCTGGGGGTGCACCATGCGGCTGCCCGGCGCCCTCATCTTTCCGAAACGCACTAAAGGGGCACCCGCCAAACCCAAGTATGAGCAGGCCACGCCAATGGCCGATTTCCCCCGGCCCGTCCCCCCGACACTCTCGCAGCCGACATTGGACACCTGCGACGCAGAACGAGACGAGGCACGCACATGACTGATCCGCACAACGCTTCCACACATGCCTTGCTGCAGCCGGGCCAGGCCGCGCCTGACTTCACCCTGCCGGCCACGCCCGACCAGAGGCTGTCCCTCTCCGACCTGAGGGGCGCGCCCGTCATCCTCGCCTTCTATCCGGCCGACTGGAGCCCGGTGTGCGGCGACCAGATGGGCCTCTACAACGAGATGCTGCCGGAGTTTCACCGCTCCGGCGCCCAGCTCGTGGGAATCTCCACGGACGGCGTGTGGTGCCACGCGGCCTTCGCGGAGGCGCGCAAGCTGCATTTCCCGCTGCTCGCGGATTTCGAGCCCAAGGGCGAGGTCGCCCGGCGCTACGGCGCCTACCGCGCGCAGGATGGCGTCGCCGAGCGGGCGCTGTTCGTGATCGATGCCGAGGGCGTCATCCGCTGGAGCTATCTCTCGCCGCTTGGCCTGAACCCCGGCGCGGACGGCATTCTCGATGCGCTCGACGCGCTCGTTCCCACCCCCAAGACCCCGGCCTCGGACACCCCCGCCCCGAACACCCCCACCTCGAACATCCATGGAGCGCAGGCATGACGCGACGTCTTCCTCCCGTGAGCGCCACCGACAAGGTGGCCGGGCCGGCCGATGCACCGGTGACCCTGATCGAGTACGGCGATTACGAATGCCCCTATTGCGGCGAGGCCTATCCGGCGCTCAAGGCCGTGCAGGAGGCGATGGGCGCGCGGCTGCGCTTCGTGTTCCGTAATTTCCCGCTGACAGAGATGCACGCCCACGCGCTGCGCGCCGCGCAGTTCGCCGAGGCCGCCGCCGCGTCCGGGGTGTTCTGGGCCGCCCATGACATGCTCTACGAGCACCAGGACGCGCTCGATGTGGCGAGCCTCACGTCCTATGGCGCGCAGCTTGGCATCGAGCGCCGCGTGCTGCAGGCGGCCTTCCAGGGTCGGTACGACGCCATCATTCAGCAGGACTTCGTCGGCGGCGCGCGCGCTGGCGTGAACGGCACGCCGTGCCTCTTCATCAACGGTGTCCGCTACGACGGGCCGAGGGACAGGCAGAGCCTGATCGAGGTGCTCGATCGCGCTGCCGCCGCCGCAGAGATCGACGTCCCGGCCTGAGCCCGGATGCACCCGCCTGAGGAGGCAACCATGATCTTCAAGCAGACTTCAACCCTGCGTCCCGGCGCGCCCGCGCTCGCCGGCGCCACGCCCGAGCCCGGCACGCTGGGGTTCGGCGCCACGCTCGCCATGGCCACGGCAGCCGGCCTCGCGGTGGCGAACATCTATTACAACCAGCCCATGCTCGCGCTGATCGAGCAGGATCTGCCGGGCGCCCTTACCGGGGCCATTCCCACCGCCACCCAGCTCGGCTACGCCATCGGCCTCGTGCTCCTCGTGCCGCTCGGCGACCTCGTGGAACGCCGGCGCCTGATCGTGGTGCAGTTCGTGCTGCTGGCGGCGGCGCTGGTGCTGGCCGCGGTGGCGCCCACGGCGCTGCTGCTCGTGGCGGCCTCGCTGGCGGTGGGGCTCGCCTCCACGGTCGCCCAGCAGATCGTGCCCCTCGCCGCCCATTTCGCGGCGCCCGAGAAAAGGGGCGCGACGGTGGGCACGGTGATGGCCGGGCTGCTGACGGGCATCCTCCTCAGCCGCACCGTTGCCGGCTTCGTCGCCTCGCACGGCGGCTGGCGCGAGATGCTGTGGCTCGCGGCGCCCATGGCGCTCGCTGGCGCGGTGCTGATGGCGGTGACGCTGCCCAGCAGCAAGCCGGACTCGCGCCTGAGCTATCACCGGCTGCTCCATTCCGTGTGGCAGCAGTGGCTGGATTTTCCCGCGCTGCGGCTTGCGGCGATCACGCAGGCGGCGCTGTTTGCGGCCTTCACCGTGTTCTGGACCATCCTCGCCTTCCGGCTCGCCGAGCCGCGCTTCGGCCTCGGCGCCGAGGTGGCGGGATTGTTCGGCCTGGTGGGCGCCGTCGGCATTCTCGCCGCGCCGCTGGCCGGCCGGTTCGCGGACAAGCGCGGCCCGAGGCTGGCGGTGATGGTGGGCTCCATCGTCACGCTCGCCGCATGGGTCGTGTTCGGCGCGTGGGGATCGCTTGTCGGGCTGATCGTCGGCGTGATGCTGCTGGATTTCGGCATGCAGAGTGCCCTCGTCTCCAACCAGCACATCGTCTTTGCCCTGCGGCCGGAGGCGCGGGCGCGGATCAACACGGTGCTGATGAGCGCCATGTTCCTCGGCGGCTCCATCGGCTCGGCTACCGCGACGCTCGCCTGGGGGGCCGGCGGCTGGTTCCTCGTCACGGTGCTGGGGACGGCGTTCGCCGCCTTCGCCGTCGGCCTCCAGCTGCTCGCGGCCCGCAGCCGCCGGGCCGATCCCTCACACTGATCGGCCGTTGGCCGGAAGAAGGGTCAAGGAGGCTCCGCCATGCGCACGGCACGCTGTTTTGCCCTTCTTCTGGCCGTCGCCCTGTGGCCGGCGCGCGCCCTCTGCGCCGATAGCTTCTACGCCATCCCGGATGGCGCGAGGCAGGGGCCGCCCGGCACGCTCCTGAAGGCGGAGCCCGTGCCGCCGCCGCCGGGCGCGGGCGCCGCCTACCGCATCATCTATCGCTCGCGCAATCACGCCGGCCGCCCGGTGGCGATTTCCGGCCTCGTCGCATTGCCGCCGGCCGGCCGCACAGCCGGCGGGCGACCGCTGGTGGCGTGGGGGCACGGAACGAGCGGGGTAGCGACGCGGTGCGCGCCCTCCCGCAATCCACCGCAGGCCTTCGCCCGCATCGGCGGCCTCGCCGATCTGCTGGCGCGGGGCGTGATCGTCGCGGCGACCGACTATGGTGGGCTGGGCGAGGCAGGCCAGCATTCCTATCTGCTCGGCACGAGCGAGGCGCATGCCATGATCGACGCCGTGCGCGCGGCGCGCCGCCTTCCCGGCGCCGATGCGGGAGAGCGTTACGCGGCCTGGGGCTTCTCGCAGGGCGGCCATGCCGCGCTGTTCACCGCCGCCACCGCCCGAGCCTACGCGCCGGAGCTGCACCTCGCCGGTGTCGCCGCGGCGGCCGCGCCGACGGAGCTGCGTCGCCTGCTGCGCGAAGATGTCGGCACCCTGCCGGGGCAGGTCGTGGCCTCCTTCGCCGCGTGGTCCTGGGGACAGGCCTATGGATTGCCGCTCGACGGCATCGTTCGTCCGCAGGCGATCGGGACCGTGGACGGGATCGCCGCCGATTGCAACCTCGACCCGGCCGGCGATGTGGCGCTCGGCCTGTCCGCGCTGGGCTATGCCCAGACGGGCTTCCTGCGCGGCGCCGCCGACCGGCAGTCTGGCTGGGATCAGCTGATCGCGCGCAATTCAAATCCGGACCCGAAGGGTGTGCCCGTGTTCTTCGCGCAGGGGAGCCTTGATGCCCTCGTCGAGCCGGCCACCACGCGGGACTATGTGGGCCGCCTGTGCCGGGCCGGGACATCCGTCACTTATGTGGAGGTGCCGTGGGCGTCCCATGGCGGCGTGGTCAAGGCCGTGGCGCCCATGGCCGTGTCCTGGCTTCTCGCACGGCTTTCGGGCGCGCCCGTACCGAACGGCTGTTCGCGGGCCGGCCGCTGAGCTGGCCGGGATGGAGGATACTGAAAAACTGCCCATTTATATTGATGTTCGATCCAATATACCCGCGTATAAGCTCATTTCTACTCTCCCTATTCTAGAGTGATCTTGTGTCGGTGCTGGATCTCAGGCTGTGCCCTGCCTGCCGCCACGGACAGAGTCATCCTGGAACACAGCGAGAGGAACAGGACCATGCCTTACGTCACCACCAAAGACGGCGTCGACATCTTCTACAAGGACTGGGGGCCGAAGGAGGCGCAGCCCATCGTCTTCCATCACGGCTGGCCGCTTTCCTCCGACGACTGGGATACGCAGATCCTGTTCTTCCTGCAGTACGGCTTCCGGGTCGTCGCTCACGACCGGCGCGGGCATGGCCGCTCGGCGCAGGTGAGTGACGGCCACGACATGGACCATTACGCCGCTGACGCCGCCGCAGTGATGGAGCATCTTGACCTGCGCAACGCCGTGCATATCGGCCATTCCACCGGCGGTGGCGAGGTGGCGCGCTATGTGGCGCGGCACGGCCAGCCGCAGGGGCGCGTGGCGAAGGCGGTGCTGGTGAGCGCCGTGCCGCCGCTGATGGTGAAGACCTCCACCAATCCCGGCGGCACCCCCATCGAGGTGTTCGACGGCTTCCGCTCCGCGCTCGCGTCCAACCGCTCCCAGTTCTTCATGGACGTGGCGTCCGGCCCCTTCTACGGCTTCAACCTGCCCGGCGCGACGCCGGTCCCGGGCGTGATCCAGAATTGGTGGCGCCAGGGCATGACCGGCGGCGCGAAGGCGCACTATGACGGCATCAAGGCCTTCTCCGAGACCGACCAGACCGAGGATCTCAAGCTCATCACCGTGCCGACCCTCGTCATGCACGGCGATGCCGACCAGGTGGTGCCCATCGATGATGCCGCCCGGCTGAGCGTGAAGCTGCTGAAGAACGGCACGCTGAAGGTCTATGCCGGCTATCCCCACGGCATGCTGACCGTCCACGCCGACGTCATCAATCCCGATCTGCTCGCCTTCGTGAAGGCCTGACGGGCTGACGCGCGCAGCGCCGGTTGCGGGGGGCCCGCACCGGCGCTGCCGTCCACTCCCGGGGGCGGACGAGACTTTCGACAAGATCTGAAACGTGAGCGCGCCCACGCACGCGCCGCGTGCGCACGGCGCCGAGACAGGCCGGTGGTGCGCATGACCGATATTCGCTACATCCTCGTGCTGCTTGCCGGCGTCGTCCTCACCAACTGGATGGGCCGCGTGCTGGGCGATCGCGTGGCGCTGCCTCTCATTCAGGTTGCGGTGGGCGCCGCCATCGGCTCCGTCACCAGCCTCGGCGCGCCGCTGAAGCCCGATCAGTTCTTCCTCATCTTCCTGCCGCCGCTCTTGTTCTTCGACGGGTGGCGCGTGTCCAAGACGGACCTTGCGGCGAACGCTCCGCTCATTCTGTCCATGGCGCTGGGGCTGGTGGTGGCCACGGTCGGCTGCGTGGGCCTGATGCTCCATTGGCTCATTCCGGCGATGCCGCTGGCCGTGTGTTTCGCGCTCGCCGCCGTCCTGTCCCCCACCGATGTGGTGGCGGCCGGCGCGGTGGCGCGGCACATTCCCATTCCGCGCGGCGTGCTGCGGCTGCTGGAGGGCGAAGCCCTTTTCAACGATGCCGCCGCGCTGATCTGCCTGCGCCTCACCATCGCTGCGGTGGTGAGGGGGACGGTGCCGGTGCTCGATTCCCTCGCCGCCTTTGTCTGGGCAGCTGGCGGCGGCATCGCCATCGGCATCGCCTTCAGCTGGATGGTGGCCACGGCCAAGGCCTTCATGGTGCGCCGAGTGGGCGAGGACACCTCCGGCCAGATTCTCATCAGCCTGCTCATTCCCTACGGCGCCTATCTGCTGGCCGAAGCCGCGGGCAGCTCCGCCGTGCTCGCCGCCGTGGCCGCCGGCATGATGATGAGCCGCATCGAGGTGTCCGGCCGCGCGCTGCCCCTCACGCGTCTTCGGCGCGGCGCGGTGTGGGAGACGCTCCAGTTCACCCTCAACGGCGTCATGTTCCTGCTGCTGGGCGAGCAGATGCCGGGCATCCTCAGCGGCGCGGCGCGCAGCATCGCGGAGGGCGGACACCACGCTGTGGGGTGGCTCGGGCTCTATGTGGCGGCAACCGTTCTCGCGCTCGCAGCCTTGCGCTTCGCGTGGGTGCTCGCCGCCCTCTGCTGCTGGCCGGTCGGCTGGAGGCAAAGCGGCGCGCCGCGCCCTATTCCCCGATGGCGCCTGGTGGCGGTGATGGCGTTCGGCGGGGTGCGCGGCGCGGTCACGCTCGCCGCCGCGCTCAGCCTGCCGCTGGTCTTGACGGGCGGCGTGACTTTTCCCGCGCGGGATCTCGCCGTGTTCATCGCCGCCGCTGTTATTCTCGTGTCACTGGCGCTTGCCAACGTTGCGCTGCCCATCCTTCTGCGGGGCATCGATGTGCCCCCAGACGTGGCCGATGCGGCGCAGGAGCGCGAGGCCCGCGCCGAGGCGCTGCAGGCCGCCCTGGCCGCGCTCGCGGAGACGGACGAGACGCAGACGGCGGGTGCCGACACGCCGACCGTGGCGGTCCTCGTCGCCGACTATTACCGGCATCGCCTCGACCAGCTTCAGGCCGAGGGCGTCGATGGCGGAACGGCCGCCTGGCCGGAAGAGCGGCGGATGCATCTCCTCGCCATCCAGGCTGAGCGCCGATCCATCGTCGGCCTCGTCCAGCGCCGGCGCATCCCCATCGATCTGGCGCACAAGCTGCTGCGGGAGACCGATGCCGAGGAGGTCGCCCTGCCCGTCGCGCCCGGCATGGCTGATGGTTGAGGGGGCGGAATGACGAAAAGTAAACCGACGTATAGTCCGGCGAAACATCGATATTCATGGAATGAATTTGAATTCGATACCGGCGAAGGCCGCGGAATGTAAAACTAAATCATCGAAAACACAGGAGGTTCTCATGACTGCGAATTCTAAGTTCATCATGGCGTTCGGTGCTCTCGCCTTCGTGGTGGCCGGTGTTGCGGGCACCGCCCGCGCCGACACCAGCTTCCCCACCGAAGCGCGCGGCGAGACCACTTTCTTCGATGCCCAGTCGGGCGCCGTGGTCCAGCCGTTCGACATCTTCCAGCAGCCCTCCGCCGCCAAGCTGCGGGCCATGAATTCCGCCCGCCCGTTCATCGGCCAGCCGGCCCAGCCCGACTCCCACTGGGGCCCGGCCCAGGATGCCACTTCGCCGGGGGCATGAACCACCCGACATGCGCTGCAACGAAAAGGCCGGCGTCCCCTGAGGGCGCCGGCCTTCTCGCTTTGTGCGGGCGGATGCGCTGGAAGACCGGCTCTTCGCTCTATCTGGGGCGGCGCGCACAAAAAAGCCCGCCGGGCTTGGCCGGCGGGTTCAGGCGGGGAGGAAGGGGAGGGAGAGGTCAGTGCGAGCGGGTGGCTTCGAAGAGGAACCACACGCGACGTTCGGCCTCGTCAATCCAGACCTCGATGAGGCTGGTGGTGGCGACGTCGTTGTAATTCTCGCAGACGACATGGGCTTCCCGCAGGAAGGTGATGAGGCGTTTGTTGTCCTCGCCCAGCTCGGCCAGCATGTCCTCGGCGGTCACGAAGTCCGCGTCATTGTCGGGGAGACGCTGGAGGCGCGCGATGTGGCCCACCGACCGCAGCGTCGTGCCACCCACCTTGCGGGCCCGTTCGGCGATGGCGTCGGTGGTGGCGAAGATCTGGTCGCCGTGCTCGTCCAGCAGAAGATGGTAGTCGCGGAAGTGCGGGCCGGACATGTGCCAGTGGAAGTTCTTGGTCTTCAGATAAAGCGCGAACATGTCGGCGAGAAGAACGGTGAGGGCGCCGGCGATGTCGCGGGTGGCGTCTTCGCCGAGATCGGTAGGGGTCCGCAGGGGCGCCTGCTGGCGCAGTTTCGCAATGGTCTTGTCCATGGGTGTCGTCCTTATGGAAAAGCTGTAGGGGGCGGTCGGGAGGTGGCTGAGATGCCGCGGCGACCGCTCTGTGAATGTCACGGTGGTCACCATAGGACCGGGGCCCGGACGAGAGAATTGGGCGCTCGTTTGCCTGGATCATACGAGGGTATGGGGCAGCGGCGGTGCCGGCGCTCCGGCATCGAAGGCGCGCAGGCGCGTGCGCGCGAACCCGTGAGGGTCGCCGCAGCGCAGATCCAGGGGCAGAGGGGGCAGGGCGCGAAAGGCCGCGAGCGCGTCGGCGCTTCAGCGGCGCGGGGAGGCCTGCAGCGCGCGATCGATGCAATCGATCATTTCGTTCCCGTCGAACGGCTTGGCCAGGAAGCCGAAGGCGCCGGCCGCGTCCACCTGCCGGCGGATGCGATCCTCGGGAAAGGCGGTGATGAAGATCAGCGGCACCGGGTCGCCTTCGGCGCGCAGCCGGCTCTGAAGCTCGACGCCGCTCATGCCCGGCATCTGGACGTCGGTGATGACGCACGCGGTCCTGCTGCGCTCCGTGGAGCCGAGGAAGTCCTCGGCGGACGCGAAGGATCGCGCGCCGAACCCAAGGGAGCGGACGAGACTTTCCGTAGCGACGCGAACGGATTCGTCGTCATCGATAATCGTTATGGTTGGCGCGCGTGACACTCGGGGCACCTCGACGTGCAATCATTCGGCACGCGATGACGCGCCGGTCTGACCCTATATAGCCTGCCGCCTGCCCAACCCGTAATCATACAGACGTTTGCAACTCTAGTTTTTCGCACTGAGCCCCAGGGCCTCCGCCATCCGGACCAGATCCGCGAGGGAGTGGGCCTCCATCTTGCGCATGACATTACCGCGATGAATCTTCACGGTAATTTCGCTCAGCCCCACCTCGGCGGCGACCTGCTTGTTCATGAGGCCGGAGGTCACCAGCGCCATGATTTGCCGCTCGCGCTCGGTCAATGTGTCGTAAAGCGCGCGCAGCTTCGAGGAGGAGGCGCGCTCGGCGCGGCGGCCCCGGTCGATCTCGATGGCGGCGGAGACCGCATCCAGCATGTCCTGATCGCGGAACGGCTTGGTGAGGAAGTCCACCGCGCCCGCCTTCATGGCGCGCACGCTCATGGGAATGTCGCCATGCCCGGTCATGAAGATGATGGGCAGCTCCATGTCCGAGCGTGCCAGCTGCGCCTGGAAGTCGAGCCCGCTCACGCCCGGCAGGCGGATATCCAGCACCAGGCAGCGTGGCGCATCCGGCAGCTTGGCGGCCAGAAGCTCGGCGGCGGAGGCGAAGAGCGCCACCTCGAGGCCGATGGAGCGGAACAGGCTGGACAGCGCGTCGCGCAGGCTGGCGTCATCGTCCACGACGATCACGACGGGAGCGCTCGGGGGCGGCGCCGGGCGGGTCAGCGGTCGACTGGTCACGGGCGGGTGTCCCTGGTGTTGGAAGAGGGGGGCGTGCTCGCAAGGGGCATGGTGAGGGTGAAGCACATTCCCCCCTCGGGATGAGGCGTGGCGTCGATCCGGCCGCCATGGGCCTGCGCGATCGAGCGGGAGACGGAGAGGCCGAGGCCCATCCCGTCCTGCTTCGTGGAAACGAAGGGCGAGAACAGGGAGGCGAACACGTCCGGCGAAATCCCTGGTCCGGTATCGTGCACGGAAATGGTCAGCTCCGCAGCGCCGTCCATCGACCACGGCGGTGTTTCGATCGCGTTGCGGATGTTCAGGACACGCTGGCCCTCGGGCACCTCGTCCATGGCCTGGATGGCGTTGAGGACCAGATTGATGAGCACCTGCTGCAGTTGGATGCGGTCGCCTTCGATGCGCGGCAAATCGGGAGTGAGGGCGAGTTCGAGCCTGACGCGGTGGTTCGACAGTTCCCGCTCCAGCAGCAGCACGCAATCCTCCACCAGCTCGGCGCTGTCGAGCGCGTCGCGCAGCGGTTCTCCGCGCCGGGCGAAGGCGCGCAGCCGCTCGACCACCTCGCTGGCGCGGCGGGCGTTCGCGATCATGCGGGTGACGGAGGCCTCCGCCTCGCCGAGGTCGGCCACCGGGCGGCGAAGCCACCGCAGGCAGGCCTCGCCATTGGTCACCACCGCCGCAAGCGGCTGGTTGACCTCGTGGGCGATGGAGGCGGTGAGTTCGCCCATGGTGCTGACGCGGGTGACATGGGCAAGGTCGCTGCGGACCTGATTCAGCTCCTGCTCGGCCTTCTGCCGCTCGGTGATGTCGTGGTTGGTCTCCATGGTGCCCATGGGCCGCGCGCGCACATCGCGCTGGAGCGACCAGCGGCTCGTGCAGACCAGCTTGCGCCCGTCGCGGGTGGTCTGGACGATCTCGCCCTCCCATTGCCCGGTCTTGAGCAGGATGCCCATGATGTCCGCGCGGGAGGAGGGAAAGACGGTCTTCAGCAGCGCGCCGGCCTGCTGCCCCAGGGCCTCGGCCCGGGTCCAGCCGTAAAGCCGCTCGGCGCCGTGGTTCCAGTAGACGATCGTGTCGGCGAGGTTCCGCACGAAGATGGCATCGTGGGAGAGATCGAGCAGCGCGGCCTGTTCCCTCAGCGCGCCCGTGGCCTGCTGGTTGCGCAGCGAGAGAACGGTGGTGACTGTGATGGCGGCGACGCTGACGAAGCACCGCATGGTGGAGGAGATGTTGTAGTCCGCGGCGTGCATGATGACGAAGCTCAACATCGTCAGCATGACGCAGGCACCGGCGACGACCAGCAGCCCCGTGCGCCCGAACAGGCCCGCGCTCAAGAGCACAACGACCACGTAGAGCACGGCAATGGCCATATCGAGCGGCGAGAGCGTATCTACCAGGAAGATCGAGAGACACAGCAGTGGGACAAGGACCCAGCCGGTCCACCCCCGGGCGGGGGCATCCGCACTGTTGCTGGACAAGGGACCGGCCAGACCCGACATCATGCCCTCGAGAGTGTGGTTTGCGCCTGGCGATGTGCCGGAGCGCAGCGGTCGGACGTCTGTTGTGCGGCTGCCGGCTGTCCGGCATCGTGCTTCGGTATCACCGACATATACCTCGATCTTGCCAGTTT
The DNA here is from genome assembly GCF_041911315.1 of Xanthobacter sp. NCBI lineage: Bacteria > Pseudomonadati > Pseudomonadota > Alphaproteobacteria > Hyphomicrobiales > Xanthobacteraceae > Xanthobacter > Xanthobacter sp. The sequence continues at coordinate 11,749 of NZ_JAYRPE010000010.1, forward strand.
GAACGGCGCGTTTGCCGGCTCGCGAGGCAGTAGTGCAGCAAAAACGGGCGGTCGGCTCAAGCCCGCTAAACGCAAAGTCTAGCCGCCTATACCAAGGTATGCCCGCGCGCACCCGATCATATGAGCGCCGAACCCCAAGTAGAATGGAGCAAAAGACGCCGGTCGCGGATGCTGGGTCTCCAATCGGCGAAGCGCAAGTCTTTCCGCCGGAACGGCTCGGCGCAGCAGCTCGTGCGCCGGTGCCGGTCCGGGCTGCACGGAGGAACTGCGCCGAACCGCCCTTCAGCATTCGGGGTCTCCAGCATGTCGTTCCATGCCGCGCCATCCGCCGCCGCCGTACTCCCGGCGCAGGCCCATGCGGACCTCAATGCCGAGGTCCGGCGTCTCGGGCTGCTCGCCCCGCACACCGCTCCCGATGAGCACGCCACGCCGATGCAGGCTCCGAAGCCGGCGCGCGCCCGGTCCGGACTGGTGGCATGGCGCCTCAAGCGGGTGCTGTCCTTCATGGAGGAGCACTATTGGGAAGCCTTAACGCTCGCCGAGATGGCCCGCGTTGCGGGACTCAGCCGGATGCATTTCGCCGCGCAGTTCCGCATCTCGACGGGCGCCAAGCCGCACGAATACCTGCTGCGGCTGCGCGTGGAGCGCGCCCAGAAGCTCATGATGGAAAGCGATGAGCCGCTGGCGCAGGTCGCCTTCAGCGTCGGCTTCCAGACCCAGGCCCACTTCACCACCGTCTTCCGGCGTTTCGCCGCCACGACCCCGCATCGCTGGAGGTCGGAACAGATGGCCCGCGCGCCACTTAGCGGCGCGGCGCCTGCGCGTGCCCTCGGCTCGGCACATCAGGCCTAGCATTGCGCGCAGGCGCGACGCGCGCTCGTCTCCTTTCGATCCGAATGGCCAGAGGCCGGTGCGGCAACGCGCTGGCCTCTGGCCATTGGCGCTCCGGCGACGGGCGCAGTCCGGTGCGGCTCTCGTTTCGGAGATCGGAGGTCATACCCACGTATACGGATCTATCGAAGCATATGAGAAGATTAAATTACGGGATAATATTCGTGCTCGGCAGCATCTTCTAAATTCATTTCATCAACAACGGAGTGCTTGCCATGTCCATCAAGTCTACTGTCCTCGCCGCCGGTGTCGCCGTGGTGCTCGTCTCGTCCGTGGGTTCGGCCTTCGCTGACCCGACCATCCAGAAGGAGAACGTGGAGCAGTATGCGGTCTCCGCGCAGGGGAGCCTGTTCCCGACCTCCCCGGCGGCCGTGGCCCGCGAGGAGCGTCGCCTCGAGCGTCCCAGCGCCTTCGGCACCCCCGGCCCCTACTACGTCTCCGAGCGCCCCTTCGAGATCGGCAACGCCCAGTCCGGCCCCGCCCACGACGCCGACGACAACTGACGCGGGCCGTCCGCCATGCGAAAAAAAGGGGCCGCTTCGGCGGCCCCTTTTCTATTTGTCCGGGTCTTTCCCGCTGCGGTCAGCGACCAGCCCGCGATTCAGTCGACCTTGAGCGGCGGGTTGTCGCTGTCCAGGAACTCGACGGTGGTGAACACCAGTTCGGTGTCCCCGATGTTGGTGAGGTCGTGCATCATGAACTCGCCCGGACCGAAATGGTGGTGCTTGGTGTCGCCGGCCTCATAGGTCACTTCGGCCACCCGCCCGTCCGCATAATGGGATCGGGCGCGACCGCCGGTCACCGCTGTCCAGAAATAGTCGAGCACATGGGTGTGGAAGCCGATGCGCTCGCCGGGCTTCAGCGCGAGATGCCACACCCGCACGCGGTCGCTCTGCGAGACGAGGCGGCTGCCGACGCGGCCGTTGCCGCGGCTGGCATGCAGATCCGCCCGCAGGGCCTCGGGCCATGCAAGGGGCGCCTCGATATTAGCGTAGGTGGCGTTGGTGTTGATGTTCATTAGGTGTCTCCCTGCATTTTCGGCGATTCAGTCCACCGCGAAGCCGGTCTGCGCTCGCACGTTCTGCGCGGCGAAGGCAGCCCGCACGCGCCCGGCCGCCGTGCTGCGATCTGCCAGCGAGACGGCGATCGAGACCAGGAAGGCGAGCGGCACGGAAAACAGCGCGGGATTGTCATAGGGGAAGGGCGCGGGGCCGAGTTTCAGCGTTGTCGTCCACACGCTGGGGCTAAGGGCCACGAGCACGAGGGCGACCACGAGGCCGGTCACCGAGCCGGTCACCGCCCCCCGCGTCGTGAGGCCGGGCCAAGACACGGACAGCACGATGACGGGGAAGTTCGCGCTCGCCGCGATGGCGAAGACGAGCCCCACCATGAAGGCGATGTTCTGGTTCTCGAACAGGAGCCCGAGGGCCATGGCGAGCAGGCTGATGACCACCGCCGCCGCCTTGGAGACCCGCACCTCCTCCTGTTCTGAGGCCTTGCCGCGCCGGATGACGCGGGCATAGAGATCGTGGCTGGCCGCCGACGCCCCGGCGATGGTGAGGCCTGACACCACCGCAAGGATGGTGGCGAAGGCCACGGCCGAGATGAAGCCGAGCAGCACCGAGCCGCCGAGCGCGTTGGCGAGGTGCAGGGCCACCATGTTGGTGCCGCCCACCACAGCGCCGGTCGCGTCCTTGAAGCTCGGATCCGACATCACGAAGGCGATGGCGCCAAAGCCCAGCACGAACAGCAGCGTGTAGAAGACGCTGATGAACCCCGTCGCCACCAGCACGGAAGTGCGCGCCTGCCGGGCATCCGCCACGGTGAAGAAGCGCATCAGGATGTGCGGTAGCCCGGCGGTGCCGAACACCAAAGCGACGCTCAGCGAAATGGCCGAGATGGGATCCTTCACCAACCCGCCCGGCGCCATGATGGCCATTCCCTTGGGGTGCAGCGCGGCGGCGCGGGCGAACAGTGCCTCCAGGCTGAAGCCGAAATGGCCGAGGATGAGCAGGGACATCACCACCGAGCCGGTAAGCAGCAGCACGGCCTTGATGATCTGCACCCAGGTGGTGGCGAGCATGCCGCCGAAGGTGACATAGGCCATCATCAGCAGGCCCACGAGGCCCACCGCCACCCAATAGGGCAGGCCGAACAGCAGCTCGATGAGCTTGCCCGCCCCCACCATCTGGGCGATGAGATAGAGCAGCACGATCACCAGCGTGTTGGTGGCCGCCACCACCCGCACCGGCACTTCCGACAGCCGGTAAGCCGCCACATCCGCGAAGGTGTAGCGCCCGAGATTGCGCAGCGGCTCGGCGATGAGGAACAGGATCATCGGGAAGCCCACGAGGAACCCGATGGCATAGATCATGCCGTCATAGCCGGAGGTGTAGACCAGCGCCGTCACCCCGAGGAAGGTCGCGGCGGAGGTGTAGTCGCCGGCGATGGCGAGGCCGTTCTTGAAACCGCTGAGGCCGCCTCCGGCGGCGTAATAATCCTGCGCGCCGCCTGTGCCCTTGCGGGCCGCCCACCAGGTGACGCCGAGGCTCACCGCCACGAACATCAGGAAGAGGGTGATCGCCACGGGATTGATGGGCTGGCGGGCGCCGCCTTCGATGGCGCCGGTGGCCCAGGCCGGGCTGGCGGCGCAGGCAGTCAAGATGGCGGCGAGGGCCGCGCGGTTGAGCGCAGACAGTCTCATTGCACGTCCTCCCTGAGGTTCTGGGTGAGGCGATCGAAGGTGCGGTTGGCGACGGCGACGTAGATCGCCGTCAGCACGAAGCCGAGGCCGAGGAGGCCTACCCCGGCGACGATCCCCCAGGTGGAGACCGCATCCGGCAGCACCGGCGTGCCGAGGGCGCTGGGCTTCAGCGCCACGGTGAGGATGTAGGCGAAATAGAGCGTCGCCATCAGCGCGGCCATGGAGAGGCCGAGCCGGGCGCGGATGGCGGCGAGGCGGCGGAAGTTGGGGTTCTGCCGGATTGCCTCGATGCGGGCGGCCGCATCGCGGGGCCGCGCGTGCGGGCGAGGGGGGAAGGCGCCGTCGGGCTTCATGCGGCAAGCCCCGTGGCGACGGCGGTTTCGCTCATCACGGCGTCGGGGTGCCGGTGCCGCTCGGCGCGGGCGCGCTGCTCCTCGTCGAGAATCTGCGCTTGCATATAGGCCCCGAGATGCCGTGCCCGCTGCACCACGGCGCGGCCGAAGGCGAGGCGCTTGGCCTCGAAGGCGGCCAGCGCCGCTTCCACGTCCGTACTGTCGGCGAGGGCAGCGGCGAGAGCGGCGGCATCCGCGGCCGCCTTGGTCACGCCCATGCCCACGTGGGGGCGTGCGACGAAAGCGGCATCGCCCAGGATCACCACATGGGGCGACAGTCGCAGGCGCGGGCTTTCCAGATCCTGGATCGCCTGCAGGAAAGGCTGCTGCGTGCGCTCCACCACCTCGGCGAACTGCGGCGCGAGCAGCCGGTGAGCATCGGCGCGCATTCCCGCGACCACCTCGGGCCGGATGAGGTGCGGGGGAATGGAGAGGGGATGCCGGGTGCCATCCACGTCGGTCAGCAACTCGGCCAGCTGGCCGTCGCTGGCGGCGGGCCGGTACCAGACGAAATTGTAGCGGCGGTGGCCTTCGTCCAGCTGCTCATCCGCGCCCGCCACCGGATAGCCGAGCATCTGCTCGCCGGGGGGCAGGCTGAAGGAGAAGTGGCCGCACAGCGCGGCGCGGGTTTCCGGCGAGAGCGTGCTCTCATCCACCAGTCCGCGCCAGGCCACATAGCCCGCATAAGTGGGCTTGGCCTCCGGCAGGAAAGCGGCGCGCACGGTGGAGAACAGGCCGTCCGTGCCCACCAGCAGGTCCGCCTCCTCCACGGTACCGTCGGCGAAGTGCGCGCGCACGCGCTCGGCCCCGTCCTCGACGCTGACGAGGTTACGGCCGTGGTGATAGCTGTCGTCCGGCAGAGCGGAGCGCAGCAGGCGGTAGAGGTGGCCCCAGGAGGTGAGTACCTGCGGCAGGTCGAGCTGGCCGGTGATGCGTCCGTCCGGCCCGAACACGCGCCGCCCGCTGACACCCACACCCACCCGCGCCTCCGTGACGTCGAGGCCGGTCTTGCCGATCACGTCGAACAGCTCGGGATGGGTGACGATGCCGGCGCCGCGTCCGGCGAGCTCGCTGCCGATGCGCTCGAAGACGGCCACATCCCAGCCGGCCTTGCGCAGCAGGAGCGCGGCGAAGAGGCCGCAGATGGAGCCGCCGATGATGACGGCGCGCTTGGGCTTCGCGGCGCGCATGGTGGGGCGCTCCGCCGGACCTGCGGCGGGGGTGTTCGTTGGCATGGTGTCCTCCCTCGGCTCCTGAAAGGCGGCAGGCCGCTCGCCTGTGCGAGGGCCGGCCCGCGCGAGCCTGCGTGTGGTCGCGTCGGATCGCCGTTGGCCGGTCTGTGCCGGGCTGGGCGACGCCGTCCGATTATTTATCGGATGATAGATAGTGACGCGGAATTTGACCGCCGTCAAATTAATTTATCAATTGATTATTTCCGCACCGCCGCTTTCTTGCGCGCAGGCTTGGCCGGGCCGATGACCGAGGCGAAGGCCGCTGGGGCGCCGTTCAGGAAGGCGTTGACCTTCACGTCGATGTCGGCTTCGGGGTCGGCGGGAATGGGCATGCCGTAGATGAACTTGCGCACGCCGATGTAGAAGATTCCCGCGTGCAGCGACCAGATGAGCTCGATCTCTTCCTCGCTCACGGGGGCGGTCTCGTCGAGGCCGCTGGAGGCGCGGATCTCGATGACCATGCGCTCGAACAACCGGGCGCGCAGGAAGGCGAGATAGCGGCTGTTGAAGTCGAGGCCCTTGAGCCCGGCGAACATGAACAACCGCACCCATTCATAGGTCTGGATGACGGCGGCATACGCCCGGTAGAAGCGCTTCAGGCGCTCCTCGATGGGGATGGAGCGGTCGGCGATGGCGGTTTCCCATTCGCTCTGCCAGCGGCTCTGGTAAACCTCCTGGTAGACCCGATCGAGTAGTGCATCCTTGCCGGGAAAATAGCGGTAGAGCAGCGGCTGGGTGATGCCGAGCCGCTGCGCCAGATCCCGTGTCGCCCCGTCGAAACCGAATTCGGCGAAGAAGGCCACGGCCCCCGCCACGATATCCCGCTCCCGGTCCGCAGGGGAAAGGCGACGACGCTGGGGGGAGGGGGCTTTTGAGGACGGCAATGGGGGCACCCGGTCTTTATCGGACGATCAATCCTAGCACGGCTCGCGTGCGATTCATCACCCTGCGACGAGATGCCGGAAGGTCAGGGGGCCGATTCTTCGCGTCCCTCAGTGGACCCCCAGATGCTCCTCCAGCCGCGCCGGATCGGCCTGGAAGGCCGAAGCCGGGGCCTTGTCCACCACCCGCCCGGTGCTGATCACCACCACCTCGTCGGCGAGCTTCAGCGCGAAGGCCATGTGCTGCTCCACCAGGATCACCGACAGCCCGGCGGCGCGCAGCCGGCCGACGATGCCGCCCACCTCGGCGACGATCTGCGGGGCGAGGCCCTCTGTCGGCTCGTCCATCAGCAGCACGCGCGGCGCGGTCACCAGCGCCCGGCCGATGGCCAGCATCTGCTGCTCGCCGCCGGACATGAGCCCGGCCGGATGCCGCCGCCGCTCCCTAAGACGGGGGAAGAGGCCGTAGATGTCCTCGTCCGTCCACGCCACCCGCCCGTCCGGCGGCCGGGGGCAGCGGGCGACGGCGAGGTTCTCCTCCACGCTGAGGCTGCGGAAGATGCGCCGCCCCTGCGGCACCAGCGCGAGGCCCGCCCGACAGATGGCCTCCGGGGAGAAGCCGGAGATATCCCGTCCATTGAGCAGGATCCGCCCGGTGCGGGTGGTAAGCAGGCCGGCGAGGGCGTTCATGCAGGTGGTCTTGCCCGCGCCGTTGCGTCCGAGCAAAGCGAGGATGCGCCCGGGTGCCACCTCCAGCGAGACGTCGTGCAGGATGTGGCTGTCGCCGTAAAAGGCGTTGAGGGCCGAGAGCGAGAGCGCGGCGTCACTGGGCAAGATAGGCCTCCCTGGTCCTCGGGTCCGCGATCACCTCCTCGCGCGTGCCGTCCACGATCAGGCGGCCATAGTGCAGGAGGGCGATCTTCTCGGCGAAGGCGAGCGCGACATCCATGTCGTGCTCGATCATCAGGATGGTGAGGTCGCGCGGCAGCTCGGCGAGAAGGGCGCTCACCGTCCCGCGCTCCTCCTTCGACAGGCCGGCGAGCGGCTCGTCCAGCAACAGGATGCGAGGGGCCTGCGCCAGTGCCATGGCGATCTCCAGCCGGCGCTTTTCGCCGTAGGAAGTCTCCGACACGGGCCGATCGGCCAGCGTGTCGAGCCGCACCCGCGCCAGAACATCGAGCGCCTCGCGCCGCAAGACGGGGTCCTTCGCCACCGCGCCATAGGGCTTCCAGCGCTGCGGGCGTCCACCCAGCAGGGCCATGATGACGTTGCCGATCACGCTCTCGCGCGAGAACAACGTGAGGATCTGGAACGTGCGGCCGATGCCGCGCGCCGCGCGCCGGAAAGTGGGCAGGTCCGACACGTCCTCGTCGGCGAGGCGGATCTGCCCGGCGGTGGGCCTGAGATCGCCGGCGATCAGGTTGAACAGCGTGGTCTTCCCCGCGCCGTTCGGGCCAAGCAGGAGGCGCCGCTCGCCCGGCTCGACGGTGAAGTTCACGCCCTGTATGACGTGCAGGCCGCCGAAGCTCTTGTGCAGATCGTCGATCCGGAGTGCTGTCACGGGCGGGCCTCCTTGATGGGCGCGGCGGGAATGGGCGTCGGACCACGCCGCGTGGCCAGGCGGCTGCCAAAGGTCCGCATCAGCCGCCGCGCGCCGGGCAGGAGGCCTTCGGGAACCACCACAATGATGAAGAGGAAGATGAGGCCGAGCAGCGTCGGCCAGCGATCAGTATAGGCGCTGGCGACATTCTTCAGCAGCACCACCAGCGCCGCGCCCACGATGGGGCCGAAGGTGGTGCCGAGCCCACCGGCGATCACCATCAGCACCGCTTCCGATGAGACCGTCAGCGAGAGCGTGTGCGGGCTGATGAAGCGGAACAGCAGCATGTAGAGCACGCCGGCGATGCCCGCGATCCCGGCGGAGAGCACATAGGCCGCATAGCGGATGCGCCACACGTCGTAGCCCAGCGTGCTCATCCGCCGGGGTTGGTCGCGCACGCCCTGCATGGAGGCGCCGAGCGGCGAGCCGGCGAGGATGGTGACGAGCGCGAGGCAGCCCGCCGTCACCGCGAGGCACAGGTAGTAAAGCCCCGTGCCGCTGGCCAGCAGCCCCTGGAAGCGGGGCATGGAGATGCCGTTCTCGCCATTGGTGAGATCCACATAGCGGAAGGCGATGCCCCACACGATCTGGCCCAGCGCGAGCGTGATCATGAGAAAGCTCAGGCCTGAGGTGCGCAGCGCCACGAGGCCGAACAGTGCGCCCGCCGCCACCGACAGCGCCACCGCCGCCGGGATCGCCGCCCAGAGCGGCCAGCCGGTGCTGGTCGTCAGCAGCGCGAAGGCATAGCCGGCGATGCCGAGGAAGGCGGCGTGGCCCAGGGAGACCATGCCGCAATAGCCCGCGATGAGGTTCACGCTCACCGCGAACAGGCCGTAGACCAGAACCTGCGTGGCGATGGACAGATAGAACGGCCCTGGCAGCACGAGGGGAACCGCCGCCGCGCAGATGAGGAGGATACCGAGGGTCTTGAGGCCAGGGTTTTTCATGCGGCTTGCCTCCCGAAGAAGCCCTGGGGCCGCACGGCGAGCACCACCACCATGGGCAGGAACAGAATGACGTAGGCGAGATCGGGCAGAAGCATCTGCCCGAAAGTGTAGACGAGGCCGATGACGAGGCTGCCCGCCAGCGCACCGGTGAGCGAGCCGATGCCGCCAAGGATGACCACGAGGAGCGCCAGCGGCAGCATTTCGGAATCAAGGCCCGGATAGACCGACATGATGGGCGCCGCGAGCGCCCCGCCGATGCCGGCGAGCCCGGCGCCGAGGCAGAAGACGGTGGTGAACAGGCGCGAGACGGGAATGCCCATGGCCCGCGCCATCTCCCGGTCATCCACCGCCGCGCGGATGCGGGCGCCCAGCGTGGTGCGCTCCACCAGTGCCCAGATGCCGACGAATGCCACCAGCGCCAACGCCACCAGAGCCAGCCGGTAGGCGGGGAAGACGATGCCGCCGAACCCGACCGCGCCGCGCAGCGCCTCCGGCGCTGGCTGGGCGATGGGGTCGCCCGACCACACGAGGAGACACTGGTCGGCGATGATGAAGGCGAGGCCGAGCGTGCCCAGCACCTGCGCCAGCTCGCGCCCTGCCAGCCGGCGGATGAGCGTGCGCTCGAGGATGCCGCCGAACACGGCGCATGCCGCCCCGGCCACCAGCACCGCCCCCGCGAAGCCCAGCCCCACCGCGGAGGTGGCGATATAGCCTCCCAGCATGAACAGGGCGCCGTGGGCGAGGTTCGCGACCCGCATGAGGCCGAAGATCAGGGAAAACCCGACCGCCAGCAGGAACAGGATCGCGCCGAACGCGAAGCTGTTCAGGAAACCGTTGATCCAGAACATGGAGGCCATCTCCAGGGGCCGCCGCGGGGGCGGGCGGTTTCAGTTCAGCCGTTGGGTGGGGGCGCTCATGTCGAACCAGTCGAATGGCTGGTCGCCCACGTTGACCATCACCGCCTTCACGTCGAAATAGGCGTCGAACGCCTCCTTCCCGAACTCGCGGCCGATGCCCGAGAGCTTGAAGCCGCCCCAGGGCGAGGCGGCGTCCACGCGGTGGTGGTCGTTGATCCAGACGATGCCGGCCTCGATGCGGTCGGCCACGCGATGGGCGCGGGCGATGTCGCGGGTGCGGACGGCGGCGGCGAGGCCGTAGGGGCTGTCGTTGGCGATGCGCACGGCATCGTCCTCGGTGTCGAACGGTGTCACCACCGTGAACGGGCCGAACACCTCTTCCTGGAAGATGCGCATGCGCGGGTCCACGTCGGCGAAAACGGTGGGCTCCACATAGAAGCCGTGGCTGTTGGCTAGGGCCGGCGGCACGCGCCCGCCCGCCACCAGCCGCGCGCCCTCCTCGATGCCGATGCGGGCGAATTCCAGCACACGTGCGCGCTGCCGCTCGGAGATCACCGGCCCCATCTGGGTTGCGGCGTCAAAGGGGTCGCCGACGGCGATGGCCTTCGCCTTGGCCGCGAGCTTCTCGACAAACGCATCGTAGATGGAGCGCTGCACGATGTGCCGTGCGGCGCAGACGCAGGTCTGCCCGGCGCCGACGAAGGCGCCGAAGGCGGCATAGTTCACCGCCTGGTCGAGGTCGAAATCGTCGAACACCACCACCGGCGTCTTGCCGCCCAGCTCCAGCGTCTGGCGCGCGAAATTGCTGGCGGCGGCCGCGCCCGCCCGGCGTCCGGCTTCCGTGCCGCCGGTGAGCACCAGCTTGCGGATGCCGGAATGCTCCGACAGCGCCCGCCCGGTGACGGCGCCGGGGCCGGTCACCACGTTGAACACGCCCGGCGGCAGGCCGGCTTCCGAGAAGATCTCGGCGAGGCGTAGCGTCGTCAGAGGCGTGTATTCGGACGGCTTCACCACAGTGGTGCAGCCCGACGCGAAGGTGGGGGCGAGGTTGCGGCAGGCAATGAGCAGAGGATGGTTGAAGGGCGTGACATTGGCCACCACCCCCACCGGCAGGCGGCGGGCATAGGTGAGATAATCGCCCTCCACCGGGATCACATCGTCGCGCCGCGCCATGGCGAGGCCGGCATTGTAGCGGAACAGGTCCGGCACGCGGGCAAGCTGGGCGCGCGTCTCGCGCACGGGCCGGCCGTTGTTCAGCGTCTCCAGCTCGAACAGCTCGTCGAGATGGGCCTCCATCACGTCGGCGAGCTTGTTCACCAGCCGAGCCCGGGTGCGCACGGACATTCCGCGCCACTCCTTGGAGCGGAACGCGGCATCGGCGCTGGCGACCGCGCGGTCCACATCCTCCGCGCTCGCCTCGATGACCTGCGCGATGGTGGTGCCGTCGCGCGGGGCAGTGATGTTCATGAGCGCGCGCGGGCCGGGATCGACGCTGCGGCCGTCGATGAACAGGCCCTTGACGAGGTCGTGACGGGGCGTTCCGGCCGAAGCCGGTTCCAGGGTGAGTGCCATGAGTGTCTCCGTTGGGTCGGGATGCGGCGGTCAGCCGCCGGTCAGTGCCCAGGCGTTGAGGCCGGCGATGCGGGCGCGCGCATCGCCGGAGAGGCCGGGCACGGCATCGAGTGTGTCCAGCGCGGTCTCGTCCGCCATGTCGAAGGGAATATCGGTGCCGAGCAGCACATGCTCCGGCCCGACGAGATCGATGAGATAGGCGAGCGCCCCGGCATCATGGGTGATGGTGTCGAAATAGAAGCGCCGGAACAGCTCCTTGGGCGAGGTCGCGATGGTCTGCGCCTCGCGCCGCACCTTCCAGCCGTGGACGAGGCGGCCGATCTGGTAGGGCAGGAAGCCGCCGCCGTGGGAGAGCGCGACCTTCAGGTCGGGAAGCTCCTCCATCACTCCGCCGAAAATCAGGTCCGCCGCCATGATGGCGGTGTCGAGCGGATTTCCGGCAAGGTTCGTGAGATAGTATTTCTCGAAACCCGCCTTGGCTCCGAAGTAATAGGGATGGGTGAGGATGAGCACGCCGAGCTCCGCCGCGCGCCGCAGCACGGGCCTGAACTTCGGCTCGGAGAGCGCGGCGCCGTCGATGTGGCAGCCGATCATTACCGATCGCATGCCGAGGTCGGAGACGATGCGCTCGATCTCGGCGACTGCGGCGTCTGGCGACTGCATGGGCAGGGTGCCCATGGGCCTAAGCCGCTGCGGCGCCGCCGCGGCGAAGGCGGCGATCTCGTCGTTGAGGCGCCGCACGAACTCCGCCTCCGCCTGCGGTGGAGCGCGGTAGAAGAACAGGGTGGGCGAGGGCGAGATGATCGCGGCATCAAGGCCGCGACGGTTCAGCGCCTCGATCTTGCGTTCGGGGGTGAGAAACTCCTCGAACAGGGGATAGGCGAAGCCTTCGCGGTGGGCGAGGCGCGCTGCGCCCTCCGCCCGGTCGACCCGGACGCCGAACAGATCCTCGCGGCTTTCGAGGTGCCGGATGATGGCCTCCGGCATGACGTGGTTATGGGCGTCGACGATCATGGAACCGTGCTCGCAAGGGTGTGGGCAGGGGGGCGCGGGGCGGCGCGCGCTCAGAGCCGGGTGGGCTCGCTGCGCGAGTAGACCGGCGCGGCGAGGAAGGCTTCCGGCTTGTAGGTCCAGAACTGCGAGACGTTCTCGTAGGTCTTGATGACCGTATTCATCAGCCGTCCGTCGCGACGTTCCGTCTTGCGGATGTAGATATTCTCGATGGGATTGCCGTAGCTGTCGAGCCGCCACGGCCCGCGCGGATCGTCCTTGATATCCACCTTGCGCAGGGCATTCATAAACGCCTGCTTGTCCTCGATCTTCCCGTCCACCGCCTTCAGCGCGGCCTCCAGCGCGAGGCCGGCCGAGTATGCGCCTTCGGAATAGAAGCCGGGATCGACGCCCGTCTGCTTGCGCAGCGCGTCGACGAAGCGCGCGTTGGCTTCGCCGGGCAGAGCGGCGGAATACCAGCCGGCGGAGATGATGCCGATGGCCTCATCACCCATGCTGTGCAGCACGCCCTCATCCACCGTGGTCATGGAGCCGATGAGCGGGATTTTTCCCTTCAGGCCATATTCCGAATACTGCCGCAGGAAGCGCAGGCCGTTCGCCCCGGCGAAGGCGGCGAAAACGGCATCGGGCTCACCGATCTGCGAAATGTAGGAGCCGTAGTCCGCCACATTCAGCGGCGCCCACAATTTCTTCACGAGGGTGCCGCCGGCCGCCTCGAACGTCCTCTGGAAACCTGAGGTCTGCTCCTGGCCGAAGGCGAAATCATCGGCGATGGCGACGATCTTCTTGTACTTCAGCTCCCGGGCCACATAGTCGCCAAGCGGATGGCACGGCTGAGCGGAGGTGGAGGAGGTGCGCACGAACCAGGGGTTCAGGCGGCGCTGGGTGAGATCTTCCGCAGCAGCCGAGCAGCACAGGAAGGGAATCTCCGCCTCCTGCAAGTAATCGTTGATCGCCAGCGCTTCGAAGGCCGCGACCGGCCCCACCACCACCTGCACGCCCGAGCGCTGCACCAGCTCCTGCGCTCGCGTCTTGGCAAGCGCCGGCTGGCCGCCCGTATCGGCCACGATGAATTCCACCGGCCGCCCGGCGACGCGGTCTCCACGCTCCCGCAGGAACAGGCGGAAGCCGTCCTCCATCTGCCGGCCGCCGGCGGCCAGGGCGCCGGATTTGATCGTGAGCATGCCGATGCGGATGGGCTGTTGCTGGGCCATCGCGGGCAGCGCGCCATAGGAGACGGCAGCAGCCGTCGCTCCCAGGAATCCTCTCCTTGAGATCATGTAATCCTCCCGGACGATTTTTATTTATCGTTCGATCACTATTCGCATGGGAGGTGATCTGCGTCAAGGCGGTTCGCGGCGGGATGTGACGCGTCGGCGCCGTGGCGCCGCGTGGAGCGTCCTCCGCAGGCGGCGCGGTGGAACGTGCAAGTGATTTCAACGAATGAGGAAATCGGCGATCAGCAGCGCCAGCAGAACAGCCGCCGCGAGCAGCAGACAGGCGACGAGGCCGAGCGGCGCGATCAGGAGCGCCCCGCCGGCCGCGCCGGCGACGAAGGCCATCCAGCCCACAAAAAGGGTCGCCGTGCCGGACGGATCCGGCTCTCGCGAACGCAACCGGGCGATGGATTGGCCGAGGTGCACCAGCGCGCCGCTGACGAAGCCCTTGCCGACTGAAGTCTTGCCCGACATCTGGTGCAGCACGTTCTGCAGGCCCATGGCCATCGCGACCGGCAGAAGGCAGAGCGTGGAGTGCGTGACGCTGGACGCGGCGGCGGCGATGAGGAGAAGGCCGGCTTCGATGCCCAGTGCGAGCGGCAGGAGGCGCGGGCCCGCGTGATCCTGAAGCCGTGTCCCGGCCGCCGCGCCAAAGACGAATGCCGCGACGACCCCGCTGATGGCCGCGATATCAGAAACGCGCAATGTCGCGAGAGACATTCCAAGATGAATGCTGTTCCCGCTCATGAAAGAAACGTAGAGATGGCTGAATGTCACATAGGCGACAACGTCGAGAAATCCGGCGATAGCCGTGAGGGCCGCCCCGAAAGCCGCCGGATGGGCGAGATCGAGCGGCACGGCAGCGGCCATTGCGGACGTCGGCAGCGCAGGAGTCGCCGGAAACGGCCTGACTGACGGGGATGGCGGATGAGCAGGAAGCGTCATTGCGTCCTCGCGGATTTATTCGGACGGGTGGCCGAAGATCTGGTGGGATCGAGCCGTTACTGCCGCCCGTCTGTGCACGGCGGCCCCAAGGCACGGGGCGGCCGGCGGTCCGAAGACCGCCGGTCATCCTTTCGGGTCACGGAAGGAGGGGGTGGTGGCCGGTGGGAATCTTGCGGATGTCCTCGGCCGTGAGGTGGGTGTGGTCCATCACCACCTGCTCCGGCAGCGCGCGCAGCCATCGGTTCAGCGAGATGTCGCGGAACTCCGGGGCCACGAACAGTTCCAGGAACACGAGATCCTCGTCACCCGTATTCTCGATGTAATGGCCGGCCATGTTCTGGACAAAGCCCACGTCGTTGGAGCTGAAATCCATCGTGCGGGCGGCCTCCTGTCCGGGGAACACCGTCATGCGGCCGCGCCCCTTGATCCAGTATTGCCATTCGCTGCCGTTGGGGTGCCAGTGCAGCTCGCGCATGCAGCCCGGTTTCACAGTGACGATGGCGGATGCGATCTTCTGCGAGGCCGGGAAGTTGCGGGAATCGATCACCTTCACGGTGCCCGAAGCGCTCTCCCGCGTGGGCGTCATGGTGCTCGCCTTGAAGGTGTAGGACACCTTCGGCGTTTCGGCGTGGCGCGCCACTTCGGCAATGTCCTGCGCGAGCGTGTTGGTCGGTTCCTTGGCGGAGAAGATATAGAGGGGCTCGCCCTTGGGCAGGCGGGCGATCGCCTCGGCATCAAGGCCGAAGTTTTTCTGCAGTATCTCCGGCGGAGTGTGCTTGAGCCAGTCGGACAGAAGCAGGGTGCTTTCTTCGGAAAAATCACCCTGGTTGAAGACGAGCAGGAATTCGCAGCCGTCGTCGCCCAGCGCCTGGATCGAATGCGGCGCGCCGGCAGGGAAGAGCCAGAGGTCGCCTTCGCCCACGTCGTCCACGAACATGGCGCCGTCCGGCGTGAACACCGTCACGCGCGCCCGGCCGGAGAGCATGATCGCCCACTCGTCCGCGAGGTGCCAGTGAAGCTCGCGGAAGCTGCCACGGGTCAGCCGCATGTTGACGCCCGCGATGTCCTTGGAGACCGGAAGCTCGCGGGAAGTGACCTGATGGGTCCAGCCGCCGTCCTGGATGCGGCGATGGGTGAGATCGAAGGAGTACCAGAAGGGCTCGACCACGCCATGATCGGTGGGCGGGGGCGTATCCGAATTGGGGTTGATCGCCATCAGGGCGTGGTTCTTCGGCCCGGGATTGCTCGCCGAGACATTGCGCTCGGCAGTGGCGGTTTCCTGGGCGAGGGCACTGTAGAACCCGGTGGGCGAGTTGTCGGACGCGGTCATGACTGCTCCTTTATGGTTTGCCTGAGAAAAACGCGCGGCGTTGCTTCGCACCTCGAAGCGTGCCGTCGAATGTCGCTGTAGACTGTCGTCTGATGCGCTGAGTTCGCCATAAGACGTGGGGAAGTTGCGGTGCGGACTTGGTATGGCGAGGTGATATGCTGGTATGGGAGCCCGCCACCGGGATCTTCACGCACCGACGCTTCGCGAGACTGTGGCGACGGCGCCCGGAAGCATGAAGCCCAGTGCCACCGCGGTCAGGCCGAGCGTCACCGATAGGCCCACATTGAGCGCCGCGCGCCCGGGCTCGCCTGCCTGGAGCAGGTCGAGCGTCTGGAGGCTGAAGGACGAGAACGTGGTGAAGCCGCCGCATAGGCCGGCCAGCAGGAACTGGCGGACTTCGATCGGCGCGGACGACCCGGCGCCCTGGAAGGTCGCCGCGAGTGCGCCGATGATGAATGAGCCGGCGATGTTGATGAGAATGGTCCCCCACGGCAGGGCGCTGCCGAACAGGAGGGTGAACCAGCGGTTCAACCCGAAGCGCAGGATGGACCCGATCGCGCCGCCAAGTGCAACGTAAGTATAAAGACGCATCGTCCACCTCGCCGGGAAGCTGATCTGCGCGTTGCCGGCGCGATCGATGTGGAAAGCATTCCACGGGCGGGCGAAGGCGGACATTCTACATCCGTGTCCGGCGCCTGAACCATCGACTGGTGGGACAACCCAAGTGTATGCGTACTGGGGCGGACTATGAGGTCGCGTGGGAGAGGGCCTGGCTGGCGACGCTGAGCACGTGAGCGAGGATCGGAGGGTGGTGCTGGGCGCGGGAGATGGCCGTCAAATCCTGGGCGGCGTTCGGACCCGCCCGTCAGCTTCGTAAGCGGTTCCAACCTGCACACGAATGCCGTCTTATCCAACATTCGACCGGGGATGAGATGGGCGGCTTGGCGCCCTTGGCTCCCACAGGTCTCTGCTCCCACGGTTCTCTTGCGTTCTACGAGGTCGGAAGGCTCCCGCGCGGTAGGCGCGGGAGCCTGTGGGCCTTTTGGGCCTTCAGCCGGGCAGCTGGAAGTAGAAGTGCCCGAACAGCACCACCGCCGCACCGGCCGCCAAGGTGAGATAGGGCAGGAGGCCCGCCCGCCGGGCGCCGAGGTCCTGTCCCTTCAGGTCGAGATCGACCAGCATGTGGTCGGGGAAGCGCCCCTTGTCCTGCACATAGTGTCGGAAGAGGAAGACCGGAATGATCACCAGGGCGAAGGCGAGCCCGTACCAGAGCGCGTTGGGATTGCCCCACACCTTGGCGCCCGCCCCCATGAGCAGCAGGTTGAAGAAGCCGAGCAGCGCATTGAAGGCCACCAGCCAGTTGGGCGCCCGGTAGGGGCGGGGAATGTCCGGGCTGTCGATGCGATGAATCCAGGTGGCCTGCAGGTTCAGGAAGATGAACAGCATGTAGCCGACGTTGGAAATGGACAGGATGAGGTAATACGCGGTCGCATCCGACGCCGCGAAGGTGAGCAGGCCCAGGTTGAAGACGAGGTCGGTCCACATGGCGCGGGTCGGGGCGCCATGCGCGTTGGTGTGGGCGAGGAACTTGGGCAGCCAGCCGTCGACGCCGCCCTGGTAAAGGGTGCGGGAGGAGCCGGCCATGGCCATCATGATGGCGAGGATCAGCGCCAGGATCATCATCATCTCCAGCAGGTGGGTGATGATGGGCGAGCCGGAGCCGACCATGTTGCCCATGGCGGCGGCAACGCCGGTGCCGTCCACGATGTCGGGGGCGGTCATGCCGTCGAGCCCGAGATAGCCCTGGAACGTGGCGGCCACCAACGCGTAGAGCACCACGCACAGCAGGCCGGCGGAGATGATGGATTTCTTGGTGTCGCTGCCGGGGTTCTTGAACTCCCGCGTGTAGCAGACCGCGGTTTCGAAGGCGTAGGTGGACCAGCCGGCGATGAAGAGGGCGCCGAAGAATTGCGTCCAGCCACCGTTGCTCCAGCTGCCGGCGGGCGGCAGCAAAGGCGAAAAGTTCGCGGCGTGGACCGAGCCGTTGAGGAAGGGCACCACGCCCACGATCAGCATGGGCACCACCACCAGGAGCCCGATCCACATCTGCACCCGCGCGGTGCCCAGAATGCCGCGATGCTGGATGGCGAAGGCCACCAGCATGAGTACCGCGCCGATGAAGAAGGTGGCGCCGATCTCGATATTGGCGAGGCCGAAGAAGGAGAAGCTGACCAGCTTGAACGCGCGCAGCGCCGGGGTGCCGGCCTCGGTGAGGGCGGCGATGGCCACCTTGGCGGCCTCCTCTGCGCTCTTGCCGTCAATGGCCGCCGCATGCGCCGCCATCTTCAGCCAGGCGATCACCTCGGGCGATTCGGACGTGAAGACGGGAAGGGGCGCGACCGCGTTCAGGATATAGCCGGCCGCCACCGCGCAGCCCAGCGAGAGCACCGGCGACCAGGCATACCAGTTGCACCACACCGACAGGGGGGCCGTGAGCTTGGAATAGCGCAGCCACGCCGCCGCCCCGTAGACGGCCGCGCCGCCCGACTTGTTGGCGAACAGGCCGGCAATCTCCGCATAGCTATAGGCCTGGACAAAGCCCATCAGCACGGAGAGCGCCCAGACCAGGAAGGCGAGCTTGCCCGCCGTGGCGCCCATGCCGCCAATGGAGATAAGCACCAGGGCCGGAACGCCGCTGGCGATCCAGAACGCCCCTTTCCAGTCGATGGCCCGATGCAGGCCAGTCGCGTCCTCGACGGAGGCGTGGCCGCTCCGCTCGGCATTGGACACAAGTGTCATGACTAATCCCCGTTGGAAGGTTCGGCTACGTTGGAGCCGTCTGTGATTGCATTATATGCAATTATATTTCATGCATTTGATGCATAATTTTTGCAGCCTGACAACAGGCAAATTCAGCATTCGCAAGTTCTTTCCTTAGCGGAAGGTCTTACAAATGGACCGTCACGCGGCTATGCTTTCCCCTTGACGTAACGGCCTTGGGAGTTTGGTGATGGCCATGAAGGCGAAGGCGCCGGCGCGCGCATCCGCGCAGGCCGGATCGACGGAAAAGGTCCCAGCGTTGCCAGCGGCCGGTGAGGCGACGAAGTCCGCGACGAAGGCGAAATCCCCCGGCCGCGCCAGATCCGCCGAGGCTGCCCTCGGCCCTTCCGAGCAGTCCGCCGCCCGCGTGCCGCTGGAAAAGCGCATCGGCAACGTGCTGCGCAACCGCCGCGCATCCGCCAATCTGACGCTGGCGGAAGTGAGCGCGGGCGCCGGCATCTCCAGCGCCATGCTCAGCCGCATCGAGAACGGCGCGGCCGCCGCCAGCCTCGATTCCCTGGAACGGGTGTGCGAGGCGCTGGGCATCGGCATGGCCGAGCTGTTTCAGGAGACCGACCAGCAGAACGGCATGGCCCAGCTCATCAAGCGAGCGGACCAGATGGAAGTGGTCCGGGTGGGCACCAAGCACGGCCACACCTACAGGCTGCTCTCCTATGACCGGGGGCCGCGCAAGATCTTTGAACCCTTCTTCATCGAGATGGACAAGAAGAGCCTGTCCTGGCCGCGCTTCTCCCATCCCGGAACGGAATTCATCTACATGTTGCAGGGGCGGATGGAGTACCGCTTCGGTGAGCGGACCTATATCCTGGAGCCGGGCGACGCCTTCACCTTCTCCGGCAATGTGGTTCATGGCCCCGAGCGGCTGCTGGATGAGCGGGCGAAGTTCCTGTCCATCATCATCTACAATGAATGAACCTCAAGGCGGATCGCGCGGCGGCCCGGCGGGTGCCGCGCGATCCGGGGTGCTCAGAACCGCTGCCCGGGAATCCACTCGGTGCCGGCGAGCGGCACGCGGGCCATGGCGGCAGCCTCGATGGTGAGGGCGACGAGGTCCTCCGGCTCCAGATTGTGCAGGTGGTTCTTGCCGCAGGCGCGCGCCAGCGTCTGCGCCTCCAGCGTCATCACCTTCAGGTAGTTGGCAAGGCGGCGCCCCGCCTTCACCGGATCGAGGCGCGCCGCCAGTTCCGGCGTCTGGGTGGTGATGCCGGCGGGATCCTTGCCCTCGTGCCAGTCGTCATAGGCCCCGGCGGTGGTGCCGAGCCGTTCGTATTCGGCTTCCCACTGGGGATCATTGTCGCCCAGCGCCGTCAACGCCGCCGGGCCGATGGCCACCGCGTCCGCCCCGAGCGCCAGGGCTTTTGCCACGTCCGCACCATTGCGAATGCCGCCGGAGACGATGAGCTGCACCTTGCGGTGCATCCCGAGGTCCTGGAGCGCCTGAACGGCGGGGCGGATGGCCGAGAGCAGGGGGATGCCCACATGCTCGATGAACACTTCCTGGGTGGCCGCGGTGCCGCCCTGCATGCCGTCCAGCACCACCACGTCAGCACCGGACTTCACCGCCAGTGCCGTGTCGTAATAGGGCCGCGAGGCGCCCACCTTCAGGTAGATGGGCTTCTCCCAATTGGTGATCTCCCGCAATTCGTGGATCTTGATCTCCAGATCGTCGGCCCCGGTCCAGTCGGGATGGCGGCAGGCGGAGCGCTGGTCGATGCCCTTGGGCAGGTTGCGCATCTGCGCCACCCGGTCGGAGATCTTCTGGCCCAGCAGCATCCCGCCGCCGCCGGGCTTGGCGCCCTGGCCGATGACGATCTCGATCGCGTCCGCCCGCCGCAAATCGTCGGGGTTCATGCCATAGCGCGACGGCAGGTACTGGTAGACCAGGTGCCTGGACTGGCCGCGCTCCTCCGGCGTCATGCCGCCATCGCCTGTCGTGGTGGACGTGCCCGCCAGGCTCGCCCCGCGCCCCAGCGCTTCCTTCGCCTGCGCCGACAGCGAGCCGAAGCTCATGCCGGCAATGGTGATGGGGATGGATAGCTTCAGGGGCTTCTTGGCGAAGCGCGTGCCGAGCGTGACCTCGGTGCCGCATTTCTCCCGATAGCCCTCCAGCGGATAGCGCGTCATGGATGCGCCGAGCAGCAGGAGATCGTCGAAATTGGGCAGGCGGCGTTTGCTGCCGCCGCCGCGAATGTCATAGATGCCGGTGGCCGCCGCGCGGCGGATCTCGGAGAGCGCATAGTCGTCGAAAGTCGCGGACTTGCGCGGCGTGGTCGGAAGCCAGTCTCGCTCGCTCATCAGTAGGCATCCACATTGTCGATGTTGAAGTTGTAGAGCTTGCGGGCCGAGCCGTAGCGGCGGAACTCGCCCACATCCACCTTTCCGGCTTCGCCGGCGGCCTTGATGAGATCGAACAATTCCTGCCGGTGCTCGTCGCGCATCTCCTTTTCGATGCAGTCCGCTCCGAGCCCTGCCACGGGCCCGCGCACATAGAGGCGGGCCTCATAGAGGCTGTCGCCTAGCGCTTCCCCGGCCTCGCCGAACACCACGAGGCGACCGCTCTGGCCCATGAAGGCGGAGAGGTGGCCGATGCCGCCCTTCACCACGATGTCGATGCCCTTCATGGAGATGCCGCAGCGGGCGGAGGCGTTGCCCTCCACGATGAGCAGGCCGCCGCGACCGGTGGCGCCCGCCGACTGGCTGGCATCGCCCTTCACATGGATGAGGCCGCTCATCATGTTCTCGCCGACGCCCTGGCCGGCGCTGCCTTCCACCACCAGGGTGGCCTGCTTGTTCATGCCGCCGCAGAAATAGCCCACAGGGCCGGCAATGGTGACGGTGACGGGGGCATCCACCCCCGCTGCGATGGCGTGCTCGCCGGAGGGGTTCAGCACCGTCCAGTCGGTTTCGTTTGTGGTGGGGCCGAGCTGTTGCAGGGCCGCGTTCAGCTCCCGGAGGGAGGATTTCGCGAGATCGACGACAGGCATGTCAGGAATGCTCCCAGAAATAGACGGTCGCGGGCTTGGGCTCCCACACCTTGGCGCTCGCGATGTCCGGCAGGACGGTGAGGCTCTTGAACTCGGAGGCGAAGGCGACGTAGCGGTCGGTCTCGGCCATCACCGCCGGCTTGCAGGCGATGGGATCGCGCAGCACCGAGAAGCCGTTCTCCGTGCCCACTACGAAGGTGAAGAAGCCATCCAGATCCTTCAGGCTGGAGGTCAGCGCCTCGTCCAGGCTCTCGCCGTCGCGCATCTTGCGAGTGAGATAGCCGGCGGCCACCTCGCTGTCGTTTTCGGTGCGGATGCGGATGCCATCCTGGCGCAGCGCCCGGCGCAGCGAGGCGTGGTTGGAGAGCGAGCCGTTGTGGACCAGGCATTGGTCCGCGCCGGTGGAGAAGGGATGGGCGCCATTGGTGGTCACCGCCGATTCGGTGGCCATGCGGGTGTGGGAAATGCCATGGCTGCCAGCCATCCGGGAGATGGCGAAGGCGGCTGCCACATCGTCGGGATCGCCCACGTCCTTGTAGATTTCAAGCCGGTTGCCGGTGCTCATGACGCTGGCCTCCGGCGCATTCTCCGAAAGCCAGGCCTCCGCGCGGGCGACGTCCTCGGCGGGCAGCGTCACCACGGCGTGGGTATGGCGCACGGCGGCGATGCCGCCCACGCCCAGCGCCGCCAGGAGACGGGTGGCGAGGGCCTCCGCGTCTGTGCCCTCCGGGGCGGCGAAGGTGAGCTTCACGAGGCCGGGCGTGGCGTCGGCATAGATGGCGAAGCCCGCCGAATCCGGCCCGCGTCCGCGCAGGGTGGAGGTCATGCGCGCCAGGAGGCGCCCAAGGTCAGGTTGGAGCGTCGGGTCCTTGATGAACAGACCAGCTATTCCACACATGGAAGGGTTCCTGTTGCTGGAGAGGTCGAGAGAAAGATCAGAAGAAGGTGAGGTATTGCTGGGTCTCCCAGTCGGAGACGTGGCGGTGGTATTCGCCCCATTCCTCGCGCTTCAGCGTCACGAACTCGTCGATGAAGTCGGCACCGAGCGCGGAGCGGAAGAGGTCGCTCGCCTCCAGCTCCTCCACGGCCTCGCACAAGGTGCGCGGCAAGGTCTCGATGCCGCGGGCGCGCACCTCCGCCGGGGTGAGGGCGTAGAAATTCACGTTGTGCGGCGCGCCGGGATCGAGCGCGCGGTCCACCCCGTCGAGCCCGGCGGCAATGAGGGCCGCCTGGGCCAGATAAGGGTTCATGCCGGAATCCCCCACCCGGATCTCGATCCGCCCATAGGGCACGCGCACCATGGCGGTGCGGTTGTTGTCGCCATAGGCGATGAAGACCGGCGCCCAGGTCGTGCCGGAGGCCGTGCGCCCCACCACCAGGCGCTTGTAGGAGTTCACCGAGGGGGCCAGCAGCGCCGTCAGCGCCTTCGCATGGCGCAGAATGCCGGCGGTGAAGGCGTAGGCGAGGGGGGACAGCCCCAGCCCGTTGGCATCGCCAGCATCGTGGAAGACGTTCCGGCCGGAGGCGTCCGCCAGCGAGCAATGGATGTGCATGCCATTGCCGGTGAACGAGCTTTTCGGCTTCGGCATGAAGGAACAGATCGCGCCCAGTTCGTGCGCCACTTCCGCCGCTGCCATCTTGAAAAGGGTCACGGTGTCGGCCGAGGTCAGCGCGTCGGCGTAGCGGAAATTGATCTCGTACTGGCCGTTCGCGTCCTCATGGTCGATCTGGTAGACGTCGATGCCCAGCGCCTTGAGACTTTCCGTCACCCGCTCCAGGAACACCCGCACGCGGGACAGGCCGCGATAGTCATAGGCGGGTTTTCGCAAGGTATCCGTGCCGTCGAACGGCCGCACGGAGCCGTCGGCGGTGCGTTCCAGCAGCGAGAATTCCGGCTCGATGCCTGTATTGAGGGTCCAGCCCCGCTCCGCCAGCCGCGCCACCTGCGCTTTCAGCATGTTGCGGGTGTCGATGGGATGCTCGCGCCCGCCCACGATTCCAGTGCCCATCATGCGCGCATACCCGGGCGCCCAGGGCAGGAGCTTCAGGGTGTCGAGGTCGCCGCGCACGATGTACTCGGCCTCGTGCGGAGCGAGGCGCAGGCCGTTCACGCCGCCCCCGGCAAAGCCGACGCCCTCGGCCACCAGTTCGTCCAGGTGATCCACCGGCACCGCCTTGCTCTTGGCGGTTCCGTAGATGTCCACGAACTGGGCCAGCACGTAGCGCACCTTGTGCGCCTTGAGGAAGGCGCGCGCGGCCTCCAGGTCCAGCCCCGCCGGCGTGGCGAGGGCATCGGGCATAAAGCTCCATTGCTCGGTCATGAGCCGTCATTCCCTGCTTGGAAGGTCGTAAGTTTATGCGGGATCTATGCTTTTGCGGCCCGCCTGCGGGCCGTGGCGCGCTGGCACCGGCCGATGCCGCGCTCAATCTGGCTACAATGAACTTGCATGTGATGCAACATATTTGTATGAAGCATCGACCGGAGCGCTTCGGGTGCGGTCCAAGGAAGGGGAGCCATTGGCATGAGCGGGACGGGGCGGCATCCCACGCTTCTGGAGCTGTCACGCGGCCATGTGCCGGAGGGAGCGGGCCTGTCCTTCGCGCCCTATTGGTGGGAGGCCGCGCCGCGGCCGAACCTCGACGCGGTGGCGCTGCCAGAGGTGGCCGACGTGGTCATCATCGGCTCCGGCTTCACGGGCCTGTCCGCCGCTCTGACGTTGATGCGCAATGGCCGTGTGCCGCTGGTGCTGGAGCGGGAGGTGCCGGGTTTTGGCGCGTCCACGCGCAATGGCGGGCAGATCGGCAGCGGCAACCAGAAGTTCCGCGTCAGGCATCTCATCGCCTTGCGCGGCGAGGAGAAGGCGCGGGCGATGCTGCGTGAGGGCGTGGCCATGCTCGATTACATCGCGGAGCTGGTGGAGCGCGAGGCGATCGCCTGCGACTTCGTTCGCTGCGGCCGCTTCCGCGGCGCCATTCGCCCCGCCCATTACGAGGCGATGGCCCGCGATATGGAGGACCTTCGCGCGTTCGCGGGCGTGGAAAGCTACATGGTGCCGCGTGCCGAGCAGCAACAGGAAATCGGCTCGGACCTGTTCCATGGCGGCTCGGTTCTGCCGGGCGACGCGAGCCTTCATCCCGGCCGGTATCATGCGGGCCTGATGGCGCGGATCACCGCCGCCGGCGGGTCCGTCATCGGCGGGGCGGGGGTGACGGGCATCCGCGCGGAGCCCGGCGGTTTCAGCCTCGCCACCGCGCGCGGACAGGTGCGCTGCCGGGCGGTGATCGTGGCCACCAACGGCTATACAGACGGCATGCTGCCGGAGCTGGGGCGGCGCATCGTGCCGGTGGGCTCAGGGCTCATCGCCACGGGAGATATTCCGTCCGCTCTGTTCGACGCGCTGATGCCGAGGGGCCGCGTCTATGGCAACACGAACCGCGTCTTTTCCTATTTCCGCGCGGCGCCGGGCGCGCGGCGGATCGTCTGGGGGGGACGGGTCGGCCGGCTGGCCTCCGCCCGCGCGCCGGCCGCCTATGCCCATCTCGCACGGGATCTGCTCCAGACTTTTCCTGCGCTGTCCGAGG
The DNA here is from genome assembly GCF_041911315.1 of Xanthobacter sp. Taxonomy (NCBI): domain Bacteria; kingdom Pseudomonadati; phylum Pseudomonadota; class Alphaproteobacteria; order Hyphomicrobiales; family Xanthobacteraceae; genus Xanthobacter; species Xanthobacter sp. The sequence goes on from NZ_JAYRPE010000010.1 coordinate 36,735, forward strand.
TGCCCGTGACCCATGGGTGGGACGGCCTCATCGGCTATACCTATGACGAGGTGCCCCATCTCGGGCGCACGCGGGCGGGGGTGCATTATGCCCTCGGTTATTGCGGCACCGGCGTTTCCCGCGCCACCTATTTCGGCCACAAGGTGGCCATGCAGCTTCTGGAGGCGCCGGAGGGACAGACCGCCTTCGACGACCTCGCCTTCCCCGCCTTTCCCGTCCATCCCGTGGCGAAGCGGGCCGTGTCGGTCTTCGAAACCTGGTACCGGCTGCGCGATACCTATAACTTCTAGTGGAGCGAAGATGAGCCAAAGTGTGACCAGCGCCCGCCGCAATATTTCATCGGGCGGTGCCTATGAAAGCGTGTTCGGCTATTCCCGCGCGGTGCGGGTGGGTGACGACATCCATGTGTCCGGCACCTGCGCCCCCGTGGGGCATGAGGACAGCGACGCCGAGACCCAGACCCGGGCCATCCTCGCCATTGTCGAGAAGGCGATTGCCGAGGCGGGCGGCCGCATGTCGGACGTGGTGCGCACGGTGGTCTATGTGCGCGACATGGCAGACGCGGACGGGGTCGCCCGCGGCCATCTGGAGCGCTTCGACGCCATCCGTCCCGCCAGCACCCTGGTGCAGGTCTCCTCGATGCTGCGGCCCTGGCAGAAGGTGGAAATCGAGACCTATGCCAAGGTGGTGGCATAGGGGTCGCGCGGCCCCTGAGCGGGGCACTTTCGCAAGGTTGTTCCCCGGGGAGGGGACCGCATTCGATGGCCGATCTGTGACCCCCTCCGTCAGAGGGGCCCCGTTCGGACCCGATCCCCCCTCAAACAGGGGCCTTGTTCCACGCCGATTCACAACCGTGGTCAGAACGCGGGTCTGGCAGATCTCCCTGATCCGAGGAAAACACCAGGCCACGCGATGGCGTCGCGCGACCGGGCTCCTTCCGTCCCGGGGGCTATCTATGGAGTTGCCCCGTTCGGCTGCGCGGAGATCGTTCGCGCGATGGCCCGCGCTATGCCCAGCAATGCGTCCGAATGCGCAGAAATCGCCTCGTCCAGTGACAGGGCGGTGCGAATCCAGATCATCGAGACCACCGCCTCCACCCGATCATCCACCATAACGGGTGCGGCGATGCTGGAGGTCTTCGGCCGGAACTCGCCCCCATCGCGCACTCCGATGGCGCGGCGGCGCGTCTCCTCGATCATGCGCTTCAGCCACGCCTCCTCGAGGAAGGGGCGATCCTCCGGGTCGGGGATGCGACGCAGATGATCGAGGATCATCGCCCGCTCCTCGTCCCGGCAGAAGGCGAGATAGGCGCGGCCCGCGGAGGTGCGCAGCATGGGCAGGCGATAGCCGATCATGCCCCTGTCGATGGAAAGCGGGCTGCGCGTGTGGGTGGTCTCGTGGATCACCATGGCGGCGTTCTCATACACCGTCAGGTCGAGTGGCCAGACGAGGCGCGGCCCATGCTCGCCGAACACCGGCCCTGCCGCCTGGCACACGCGGGAATGCGATGCATAGCCGTCGCCGAGGCTGGCGGAGAGGCGCGTGACACGCACCTGCGACGAGGAGGCCGAGAAGGCCACATAGCCCTCCTCCTCCAGCGTCTGCAGCAGGCGGTAGACGGTTGGGCGCGGGATGTCGAGGGCGCGGGCGATGGCGGCGGCACTGGTGCTGCCCACCGCATTGATGTGGCGCAGCACGGCGAGCCCGCGGCGCAGCGCGCGCACGCTGTCGGTGCGGTCCTGCGTCCCCGCGCCATCGTCAGCCGGTCGTTGTCCCATGGTCCGGCGGCGCTCCCCCTCGGCCGGGCGAACCGGTCTTCCCGCCATGCTACACGCGATGGGAGGGCGGTGCCCAGCCCGGCCGGCCCGGTTGGCGCCGGGCTGGCCGGGTCTGGCCTCAGGCCTTCTCGGCGACGACCGGGTTGCGCAGCACGCCGATGCCGCTCACTTCCACCTCCACCACGTCGCCGTCCTTCATGAAAAGCTTGGGGGTGCGCCGCGCCCCGACCCCGCCGGGCGTGCCGGAGACGATCACGTCGCCGGGCAACAGGGGCAGGATGGCGGAGGTGTAGGCGATCAGCGTGGGTATGGGCGTGATCATCAGGTCCACGGTGGTGCGCTGCACCTCAGTGCCGTTGAGACGGGTGGCGAGGGTGAGGCGGGTCGGATCGCCGATCTCGTCGGCGCTCACCATCCATGGGCCGAAGCCGCCGGTGGCGGCAAACGTCTTGCCAGGCATGAACTGCGAGGTGTGGCGCTGCCAGTCGCGCACGCTTGCGTCGTTGTAGCAGGCATAGCCCGCCACATGGGACAGCGCGTCGGCCTCCGAGATGCGCCGGCCGCCCTTGCCGATGATGACGGCAAGCTCGCCCTCATAGTCGAACTCGTCGGATTCCAGCGGCTTCACCAGCGCTTCGCCGTCTCCCACCTGGCTGCCCGCATAGCGCGCGAACAGCATGGGATTGGGGGTGACGGTGCGGCCCGTCTCCACCACATGGTCGTGGTAGTTGAGGCCGACGCAGACGATCTTGTCCGGGTCGGGAATGACCGGCGCCAGCGTCACGTCGGCGAAGGCGAAATCCGCCGGCGCGCCGACCAGAGCGGCGGCACGGTCAAGCCCGCCGGCGATGAAGGCGCGCAGCGTCGGCGCCTCGGGAAAGCGGCGGGCGAGATCGACGATCCCGCCATCGGTCACGAGGCCGTAGCCGGCCTTGCCGGCATGGGTGAAGGACGCGAACTTCATGGGGGCAAACCTTTTCCTTGAGCGTTTCGGGGGGGTGAGCGAGATCAGGCGGCGGAGGCCTGTGCGGGGGCGGCGGGGGCCAGCGCATCGGCCATGGCGGCTAGGTCCGTCTCGTCGACCGCGCTTCCGGCCACGTAGCGGTCGGGGCGGACGAGCACCGCCGCCGCGCCGGCCGCGTCCAGCAGCGGGCCGAGGTTGGGGCAGTCGGCCACGGTGACGACGGCGATGCCGGCCGCCTCGAAGCGCTGGCGCACCCGCTCGGAGGCGCTGCGCCAAAGCGCATCGCGGCACAGGAGGGCGAAGCCGAAGCCCACGGCATCGTCCAGCCGGCGCCCGTCGGCGAGGCGGGGCTGGGCGAAGCGGCTGCCGGCGATGTCCACGCGGCCGATGGCGACGCCCGGTCCCAGCTGGGGCACGCGGCTGCGCAGGCGCACCACGCCGTCCGCGTCGCGGAAGGCGGCGTTGAGGGCCGCCTCGGTGCCGCAGGTGTTGATGAGGCCGCCGAGCCGCACCGCCGTCTCGATATAGGCATGGGCGTCGGGCGCCCGCTCGCTCTGGTAGGTGTCGAGCAGGCTGTCCTGCGCCTGCCCCTTCACCACCGCCTTGAGCTTCCAGGCGAGGTTCGCCACGTCGCGGATGCCGGAGCACATGCCCTGGCCCATGAAGGGCGGGGTCTGGTGCGCGGCGTCGCCCGCCATCAGCAGCCGGCCGGCGCGCCAGCGCTGCGCAACCGCCGAATGGAAGGTATAGACCGCCGCGCGCTCTAGCTCCGCCTCATCGGGCCGGAGCCACGGCGCCAGCAGCGACCAGACGGTCTCGGGATGCACCACGGCGCGGCCGTCCTCCTCGGGCAGGACGGTGATCTCCCAGCGGCGGCGGTCGCCGGGGCCGCGCACATAGGTGGCGGGGCGCGCGGGGTCGCAATACTGGATGGTGTGATCGCCCAGCTCGGGCTTTGGCCGCCGGAGCACCGCGTCCACCACCAGCCAGCGCTCGTGGAAGCCGAGGTCGTCCATGGAGGAGCCGATGAAGCGGCGCACCAGCGAGCGGGCGCCGTCGCAGCCCACCACATAGCGGGCGCGGGCCTGCTGCAGGCGGCCGGTGGAGAGGTCTTCATAACGGACCGTCACCCCCTCGGCGTCCTCAACGAAGGCGAAGGCGTCACAGCGCGTGCGCACCCGGACGCTGGCGAAGCGCCTGAGGCCGTCACGCAGGGTCCGCTCCAGGTCCGGCTGGTGGAAGCGGTAGCTGGCGTGCCAGCCGAATTCGCTCACCTCCGGTGGGCGTGGCCAGTCCATCAGCAGCGCGCCGTTCACGTCGACGAAGCGCATGCCCGGATTGACCCGCAGAGACGGGACGATCTCGTCCGCGAGGCCGATGGTCTGGAACACGCGCATCACCTCGTCATCGAAGTGTACCGCGCGCGGCAGGTGATAGGCCTCTGTCTCGCGTTCCAGCACGAGGGTGGAGACGCCCTGAAGGCCCAGCAGGTTGGCGAGGGTCGCGCCAACGGGGCCGAGGCCGATGATGACGACGTCGAAAGGATCCGGCGTGCTGCCGTTTGCCTCGGGCATGGTTTTCCCCGTGTTTGGGCCGGACTGATCCCAGAGCGGGTCTCAGCCGGCAATGATGCCGGTCCCGGCGTCCGCCTGGCGGACATCGGCGCGATGAAGAGGGTCTGCGGGCGGGCGGCAGCGCGGTCCCGCGGGGGCTTGGAACGGGAGGGCGGCGGTCAGCCCGCCAGCCGGCTGTAGAGCCAGGGGCAGTCCACCACGTCCGGTGACCTGAGGCCGTTCGCGGCTGCCGCGAGGCGCATGTTGCGCAGGCGTGCGCGCGGCTCCTCGGGCAGATAGAGGCGCTCGTGGCCCCAGAAGCTCGGCCCGGCGAAGGTCTCGTGCGGCTCCCATGTGGCGGGATCGATCACCCGCCCGCCCCAGCCGTTCTCCACGAAGAAGCCGGAGGGCGAGTTGGCGTAGAAGGAGGTCATGAAATCGTTGGTGTGGCGCCCCAGCGTGTAGGCGAGGCGCCCCTCGTCCAGCTCGGCGAGGTCGTAGCCCTGGCCCACGTCGTCGAGATTGTTGAACTCGATCATGAAGTGATGAAAGCCGGTCTGCCCCGAGCCCACCATGGCGAGGCTGTGGTGGCGCCCGTTCACATGGAAGAAATAGAGCGGATAGGGGGTGAGCCCGTAGTCGCTGATGTGGAAGTCGAGCAGGTCGCGATAGAAGGGCAGGAGCGCGTCGATCCGCACCGCGTGCAGCACGGCGTGCCCCATGCCGAACGGGCCGGTGCGAAAGCCCGAGATGGGGCGGCCGGGCACGAACGGGTCGCTCGCCCGCATGGGGTTGAAGAACAGTTCGACACTGTTGCCGTCGGGATCGGCGAAGGTGATGAGGTCCTCGACGAAGCGCCGGTCGGCGAGCGACCGCGTGCCCCGCGCCACCGCGACGCCGGCGGCCTCGAGGCGCGCGGCAAAAAGGTCGAGGTCCGCCTTCTCCTCCACCTCCCAGCCGATGGCGGCGATCACCGCGCCCGGCTCGTTCACCACGAACAGGCGCTGGCGCTGGTCGTCCATGCGGAAGGTCGTCTGGGCGCGCGTCGCATCCACCGCCTGCATGGCGAGGAGGCCCGAGGCGAAGGCGTTCCAGTCGTCCATCCTGTCCGAGCGGATGCCGAGATAACCGAGCGCGATGACGCCCATGACGGTGGTCCTCCGGGTGGGGTGGGTCTTGGTGGCGGTGGGGGCCAGCCTCAGGCCGGCGGCAGCGCCGAGGCCGAACGGGCGGGGATGAGGAAGCTGCACCAGAAGGTCAGCGCCGCGGACGCCGCGATGTAGAGCGCGGGGGCCGCATTCATCCCGGTCTGTGCGATGAGCGCGGTGGCGGCCAGCGGCGCGAAGCCGGACAGCAGCGTGACGCTCACATTGTAGGACAAGGCGATGCCGGTGAAGCGCACCTGCGTCGGGAAAAGCCCGGCGAGGATGCTCGGCCAGATGCCGCTCGCCAGCGAGAACACCAGCGACAGCAGGCTCAGTATCAGGACGATGCTGGCGCCGTGGTTCGCCATCAGCGCGAACAGCGGGACCACCACGACCACCATGCCCAGCGCGCCAGCCCGCAGGATGAGGCGCCCGGGCACGAAGTCCCCGGCCCAGCCGGCGAGGATCAGGCCGATGGAGCTGACCACCAACGCCACCGTCATGGCCAGCGCCACGTCGGGGGCGGGATAATGCAGCGTCTTCACCAGGAAGGCGGGCACGAAGCCGTAGAGCATGCCGTTGAAGCCGGCGATGATGGAGGCGACGCCGGCCGCCACCAGCACCGAGCGGCCGTGATGGCGCATCAGTTCGCGCAGGGGATGCCGCGTGGCCTTGCCGTGGAGGTTCACGAACTCCGGCGACTCTTCGAGCTTGCGGCGCAGCGCGAAGCTGACGAGACCGATGACACCACCGAGGAGGAAGGCGATGCGCCAGCCGTAGTCCGCCACATCCTGCGGCGGCAGCGTGTACTGGATGCCGAGATTGACCAGGGTCGCGATGAGGACGCCCACATTGACGCAGAAGATGATGAAGCCACAGGCGAGACCCGCGCGGGCGGGGGCCGCCTCCACCGCATAGGTCACCGCGCCCGGCAGCTCGCCGCCGAGGCAGATGCCCTGCACGAGGCGGAAGGCCACCAGCAGCAGCGGCGCCGCAATGCCCCAGGACTGGTAGTTCGGCAAAAGGCCGATGGCGATGGTGGCGAGCGTGGTGAGGCCCAGCGAGCCGATGAAGACCGGCCGGCGGCCATAGCGGTCGCCCAGAATGCCCAGCACTGCCCCACCGAACGGCCGGGCCAGGAAGCCGAGGGCCAGGACCGAGAAGGAGAGGATCAGCGAGACGTAGGGATCATCTGTCGGGAAGAACTGCGCGGAGATATACTGGACGAAGATACCGTAGATGATGAAATCGTAGAATTCGAGCGACCCGCCGAGGCTCGCGAGAAAGATGATCCGCCACTGTCCCTTGTTGAGACTCGGCGCGGCTTGTCCTGAAAGGGGATAAGTGGCGTGTGTCATGGATCCTCGGGGCCTCTCTGTTTATTGGCTGTGTTCTTGAAAGCAGATACAGGCGTGCCGGGGCCGCCCGCGACGCGCGCGCAAGCGGGCAAAGTCGCGGCGACGCCAAGATGCCAGCGTCTTGATTTACTGATGAAGGTTGATTGTCCTGGGCCGTTCCGAGATGGAAAGCGCAAAGGAATGCTCGGCACGCGGTGGGGCAGGGGCGCCGTCAGTCATGTCATCCTCCCGGATATTATTCTTGCCTGAGGGGTAGGATGAGCGAGGGCCTTCCGACAGCGAATTGTCGTGGCTGTCCACGTGGTGGACATGCTGCATTGCGGTGCCGTCCGTAGCGTATTCTTCTTGCGGCGGGACAAGAGCCGCCGTGCCGGCGGACCACATGCGAGACGGGGAAGCACCGTCGATCGAACGTGGCGGGCGCCTTCCTTGGTCTCCGCTGGACGAGGTCAGGCGGGAAATCGCGCCTCGGCCGCCTGCCGGCCGGCGGTGCGACCTCCGATGACGCATTCGGCGAGGTTGCCGCCGCTCATATAGATGTGGCCGAACAGGCTGCCGAGCTCGCCTGCCGCATAAAGGCCGGGGATCGGCGCACCGAAGGGGTCCAGCACGCGCTGGTGCACATCGTGGCGCGGACCACCCTGGGTGTTGATGACGACAGGGCGAACCCGCCCGAAATAGAAGGGGGGCTCGCTGATCGGCGCCATGGTCTCCGGCAGCCGGCCGAAGGCCGCGTCGCGACCCGCCGCGACGGCGGCGTTCCAGGCCTCGACCGTGGCACGCAGCTCAGGCCCCGGTACGTCCATCAGCGCCGCAAGCTCTTCAAGGGTATCGGCGCGGTGGAAGATGCCAGCCTCGATCTCGCGCGCATTGTCTGCGCTCCAACCGAGGTGCGGCTGCGGGTCGTTGTGAACCGAGCGCCCCAGCGGATACATGCGCCGGCCGGCATCGTCGAACACGAGGAACGCCGGATCGCGCGGGAACCCCTGGCGCTTCGGGTCGAAGGCATCGAACGGGCGCACGCCGGTATCGCCGGGATAGGGCGGATACTCGTCCATGAAACGCCGGCCGGCCTGGTCGACAAGGATCCAGGCGAGGCGAGGCAGGACCTTCTCGGAGGCTCTTCCCGGCGCGGGATCGGTGCCGAGGGTCGCGGCGCCCAGTGTCTGCGTCCCGCTGGGGGCCGGCGTCCACATGGGCACTGCCTTGAGATAGAGGCCGAACGGGTAGTCCGGGTCGGGATGCACGAGGCCGTAGGGGCCGTGATAGTGCCACATGTGCCAGAGGTCGGCGCCCACAGCCTGGGCCATGCGGATGCCGTCACCGGTGTTGCCGCGGAAGGATCCTGTCAGCACGGCCCCCTTCTGGAAGTACTGACGCTGCATCTCCGCGTCTGCCTCGAACCCACCGCAGGCGAGGACCACGCCGCCATGCGCCCGGATCGCCAGCGGACGCCCGTCGTGCTCGGCCAGAAGGCCAATCACCGCACCGTCCGCGTCCGTCAGGAGCCGACGCGCCGGGGTCGACATAAGAACTTTGACCGCGCGTGCCGCGACATTGTCGGCAAGTACCTTGAAGAGGCGCGTGCCGTTCTTCACCGGCCCCGCCTGGGGAAAGCAGGTGCCGTCCTCCAGCGCCGGCACCGATTCGACTTCGCAATAGCCGAGCGCCTCGTATCCCGGCAGGGGATAGTTGCCGAGCGCCGACGTAACGCGAACCTTGGCGTCGCTGAGACGGGCGAGGCCGCGCATATAGCCTTCCACCTCCACCATCCCGTCGGCCAGCGCCTCCAGCAGGATCTGCGGCGTCCGCCCTCCGCAGGTGGCTTCGAGATAGGAGAGCGCCGCCGCGCGGTCGCTGCTCACGCGGATCCCGCCGGCCGACACCACGGACAGCCCGCCGGGGAAGTCCATCTTCTCGATCAGTAGCGTGCGGGCCCCGCAATCAGACGCCTCGATGGCGGCGACGGCGCCGGCCGCGCCAAAGCCCACGACCAGCACGTCGGTTTCAATGTCCCAGGATGTAGGCAGCGGCTGCCTCGGGGTTTGCGGCCTCATCGCGTGCGCTTTCATGGATCGATGCGGTGCTTGAATGAGGGCTCGCGCCCCGGGCGGGTGCGGGCGAGCACGTCAAGGATCACGGCGCGGGTCTCGGCCGGCGCGATGACGTCGTCGATCAGGGCCATCTCGGCGGCGAGATAGGCGGAGGCCTGCGCCTCCGCGCTCGCCAGCAGCTCGCGGCGCCGGGCGGCCGGGTCTGCTGCCTTGGCGATCTCCTTGCCGTAGGTGAGTTCGACCCCGGCTGCGGGGCCCATCACGTCGAACTGCGCGGTCGGCCAGGCGACGATGGCGTCCGGCGCCATCACGCGCCCACCCATGGCGAGATAGGCGAGGCCCACCGCCTTGCGCAGGACGATGGTCGCCTTCGGCACGCTCGCGCCGATGACGCTGTTCAGGAAGCGCGAGGCGAGCGAGACCATCCGCTGGTTCTCGATCTCCGGACCCACCATGAAGCCGGGGCAATCCACAAGGAACACCAGGGGGATATGAAAGGCGTTGCAGGTGTCGACGAACTTTCGCGCCTTCTGGATGCCCTTCTCGTCGATCGCCCCGGCCATCTTCATGGGGTTATTCGCGAGAATGCCCACCGACTGGCCGTCCATGCGGGCAAAGGCGGTGATGAGGCTCGGCCCGTAGGTCTGCCGGTAATGGAACAGCTCGCCGCCGTCGACGATCAGCCGGATCAGCTCCTCCATGTCGTAGGCGCGGCGATGGTTGTCGGAGACGATCTGCGTGAGCCGCAGCGCGCCCTCCGGGGTGTCGCAGGCGGCCGGGCGCGGCGCCACGGTCGGTGGAAGTTCATCGCAATTTGAGGGCAGGAAGGAGAGAAACGCGCGGATCGCCGCAAGCGCCTCCACATCACTCCGGGTCAGCATATCCGCCTGGCCGGTGATTGTGGCGCTCTTCTCGGCCCCGCCGATGTCCTCGGCGGAGACCACCTTGCCGATACCCACCTTCACAACGGGCGGCCCGGACATGCCCATGTATCCGGAGCCGGCGACGATGGTGACAAAGTCGGATTGAAGCGCGGTGAAGGAGGGGCCGCCGAAGCATGCGCCCATGACCGCCGCCACCTGCGGAACCCGGCCGGAGAGCATGAAATGCTCCTTGAAGCGGGCCCCGAGACCGGCGGCGATGGCGCCGTTATTCTCCTGAAATCGGCCGGCACCCGCCTCCATCAGCGCGATGAAGGGACGGCGATGGCGCAAGGCAAGGTCGCGCACACGCTGGCTCTTCGCTTCAGCCACGCGGCCGCGCGTTCCGGCGATCACCGAGGCATCCTCGGAGGCCACATAGACCTCCCGCCCGTCAATGGTGCCCCATCCTGCGACGAGGCCGTCGGCCGGCGTGCGTGCCTTGAGCGCACCGTGCTGGCTGCGGGCGAGAAGCCCGATTTCCCGGAATGAGCCGGGATCGAGCAGCCGCTCGATCCGCTCCCGTGCGTCGAGTTTGCCCGCGGCCTTGAGCTTGGCGAGCGCGGCCGCGCCCCCCATGGCGCGAGCGGATGTGCGACGCGATTCGAGTTCCTTCAGCGTGTCCTCGTCCATAGGGCCCGGCTTCGCTCCCGTATCGCTCGGCGGTCCATCACGGCCGCGTCGTCTCTTGTGAGGACGTTGTAGATTGTTTCTTCCCATGTAAATGCATTTGCAGCATATTGTCACCATTGCACGTCGATATTCATCGGGCAGGCGCAATCCACACAGGCAGGGGGATAATGTTCATGGCGCAGCATGAGGTGGTGTCGAGCGTCACCGGCGTGGTGTTCGAGGTGGCGGTGGCGGAAGGCGGCCTGGTGGCAGCCGGCGACACCCTTCTGGTGGTCGAATCGATGAAGATGGAGATTCCGGTTGCCGCCCCGAGCGCCGGCCGCATCGCGCGCATCCTGGTCGCCGCTGGCGACGGCGTGGACGAAGGCCAGCCGGTGGCGATCATTGAGGAGTGACTGCGCTCAGGCCGTCTCGCCATGGGCGATGTGCCTGTAGTCTCCCTCGAAATAGAGCAGGGGATTGGTGCTCTCGCGCTGCCGCATCGCCACCACTTGGCCCACCAGGATGTCGTGGGTTCCCGAGCTGAACTGGGACGACACCTCGCAGTCGAAATTGGTCATCGCCTCGTCGAGCGCGGGCGAGCCTGTAGCCAGGGTCGACCAGCGACAGCTGGAGAACCGTTCGGCCGGGTCGCGCGAGAGGAACTGGCGGGCGAAGGGCATCTGGTCCGCAGCGAGCACATTCACGCAGAACACGCCCGCCTCGATGATGAGGCCGTGGGTGCGCGTGCCGCGGTTGACGCACACCAGAATGCTGGGCGGCCCGGCGCTGACCGAACACACCGCGGTGGCGATGAGCCCGGCCGGGCGTCCCTGATCAAGGGTCGAGACCACGTTCACGGCGGCCGCCAGACGGCGCATGCCGCGCTTGAAGTCATCCTCCGACACGGCGTCAAAGCGCGGCATGGGGCATTTCCTCTGTTTGTGGACCGGATGCGGCGGGTACAATCCCGCAATCCGTACAAAATTGCCTTGATATAGGGTAACGTTCAAGACACAATGTAGCTATAAAAATAGATACATTGTGGTGCCGCTCCCACGGCTGCACCTGCAGGGCAGGAAGACATCCGGATGGATTTTCAACTGACCGATCGTCAGAAGGAGCTGATCGAGGCGGCGAAGGGTGCGTACGAGCGCAAGCTTGCTCCGCTGGTGGCCGATTCCAGCGTCGCCGGCGTGCGCCGCGTGCGCCGCGCCATGGCGGAGCAGGGGCGTCTTGGGCTCAATCTGCCTCCCGAGCACGGCGGCCTCGGTCTTCCGCTTCTCGATACGCTGCTGGTGATCCAGACCCTCCAGGCCTGCGCGCCCATCGTCGGTGGCTTGAGCCACCGCACCTCCACGGGCGCCGTTGGTGCCGTTGTGGAATACGGCACGCCCGAGCAGCGCGCCCGCTTCGTCGAGCCCCTGTGCCGCGGAGAGATCGGCATCTCCATCGGCATTACCGAGCCTGACGCCGGCTCGGCCGCCACCGCATTGAAGACCCGCGCCCGGATCGATGGCGACCACGTGGTGCTCAACGGTTCCAAGCAGTTCGTCAGCTTCGTGAACATCAACGAGTTCACGCTGGTCTATTGCCGGTTTGGCACGTCGGGGAAGGCGTCGGACATCGGTGCCGTCATCGTCCCGCATGATGCGCCGGGCTTTCGCCATTCGAACGGCACGCTCAATATGGCCGACGAGCTTCTGTTCGAGCTTTATTTCGACGATTGCCGGGTGCCGAAGGAGAATATTCTCCTTGATGGAGGGGCATTCGGAAAGCTCATCAGCGTCTACAATGCCGAGCGCCTCGGAAGCATGGCGCGAATGTTGGGTTCCGCGCGCGCGGCCTATGAATTCGCGCTCGCTTATTCCAAGGAGAGGCGGCAGTTCGGTCGCGAGATCTGCGATTTTCAAGGCATCCAGTGGATGCTGGCCGACATGCGCGTGAAGCTCGATGCGGCCCACCTGCTCGTCATGCGCGCGGCATCGACGGCCCAGGTCACGGGCCTGCCCGCGCCGCTTGAGACCTCCATTGCCAAGGTGTTCACCGCCAAAGCGGCGAAGGAGATCTGTGACGACGCCATCCAGGTGCTCGGCGCCAACGGCTACACCAAGGAATATCCCCTCGTTCACCGCTATGCCGAGGTGCGTGGCGGCTCGATCTATGGCGGCACCATGCAGATCCACAAGAACATGATCGCGGCTGCCATCCTCGAGCGTGAGAACAGCCAGTGGAAGAAGGCCTGAGGGAGGCCGCCGTGACCGTCGAGATCGACCGCTCGCTGATCGGCAGACGCAGCGCCCCCTACATCGTCGAGGTGGAGAAGGGGGCCGTGCGGCGCTTCGCCGACGCCATCGGCGACCCCAATCCCGTGTACCGCGACATGGAGGCGGCGCGGGCGCAGGGCTATGCCGGCATCATTGCGCCGCCCACCTTCCCGGTTTCCTTTCACTGCCCCGAAGAGCCCGAGTGGACCCGCAACCTCGACCGGCGGCGCGTGCTCGCCGGCGAGCAGGGCTTTCACTATGCGAGGCCGATCGTGGTGGGAGACATCCTCACCTGCTGCATCACCTTTGTCGGGGTGGAGGAGAAGCAGGCGCGCTCCGGCGCCATGGAGCTTTTGGTTCAGGAGATCGAGGGCCGAGATGCGGCCGGCGCGCCGGTCTACCGCCACCGGCGCGTCATGGTCTATCGCGCCGCCCCGGCGATCTGAGCGATGGATGCCATCGCCGCCACCCCCCTGATGACGGCGGACGCCTTTGCTGCGGCGCTTGCCGACCCACGGCACGCCTGGCCGAGCCGTGAATGGGCGCTGCTCGATGTCCGCGAGCACGGCGCTTACGAGCGAGGCCATATCCCCGGCGCCACATCGCTGCCGCGTCGCCGGCTCGAGTATCGCGTGGAGGAACTGGTGCCCGCTCGCGCGACCCCGGTGGTGCTGTACGACGACGGCGGGGACGATCGTCGCGCCGTGCTCGCGGCGGACGATCTTCGCGGGTACGGCTATAGTCGTGTCAGCGTGCTCGCCCACGGCCTCGCCGGCTGGCGCGCGCGTGGTGGCCGGCCGGCGACGGGCGTGAACGTGCCGTGCAAGACCTTTGGCGAGCGGGTTCTCGCCGAGGACCGGGTGAGCCATATCGATGCGGCGGGGCTCGACGCCCTCCGTGCTGCCGGCGTACGCGTCGCGATCCGGGATGTCCGCACCGCGGAGGAGTTCGCTGACGCGCACATTCCGACGGCCCGATCTGCACCCGGCTTCGAGCTGGCGCTTCGGCTCATGGATCTGGAGGCGGAGTGCGACACGGTGGTGGTGAATTGCGCCGGCCGCACGCGCTCTATCATCGGTACCGCCACTCTGGCGCTGCTCGGCGTGCGATCGGTCTTTGCGCTCGAGAATGGCACCATGGGCTGGCAGCTGGATGGCCGCGCGCTGGAGCGCGGGGAGGCAGGCTCGCCGCCTCCTTCGTCCGGCAGCTGGGCGCACGCCGTTGCCCGCGCCGAAAGCTTGGCGCGAACCCACGGGGTTGGTTTCCTTTCTCCCCGAGACCTCTCAGCGCTCCTAGCCCGCCCATCCGCCGATGTGCGCCTCATAGACGTTCGGACGAAAGATGCCTTCGACGCCGGGCACATCGCTGGCGCCGTATTCGCTCCGGGCGGACAGGCTGTGCAGCGGGCCGACGATTTCATCGCCGTACCCGGTGCCGACGTGGTGTTTGTGGACGAAGGAGACGCGCGCGCCTTGCTTGCCGCCTATTGGTATCGGCGCATGGGTTTCCAGCGTGTCCATGTGCTCGCAGGGGGCGTGCCGGCCTGGCGCGACTCGGGCCGCAGGGTCGTGCAGGGCCACGCCCGCGCCACGCCGCTGGGCCTTGCCGCCGCGACCTCCGCTTGCGCCTTCCTGGACGCGGCGAACCTCTCCCGCCGCCTGGACGCGCCGTCTGAGACGCGGCCGCTGGTGGTCGACGTGGGTTCGAGCCGCGATCTTGCGTCGGGCCACATACCGGGTGCGCTCTGGCTGCCGCGCGGCGCGCTGGAGCTTCGGGCGGCGGAGCTCCCGCCGGGCCGGACGGTGGTGCTCGCATCGGCGGAGGAGGCTCAATCCATTCTCGCCGCGCGCGCGCTGGCACGCCTCGGCCGCGAGGAGGTCTATGTCCTTGAGGGCGGCATCGCCGCCTGGCGCGCCGCGGGATTTTCGCTCGCGGAAGGCCTGCCTGATGGAGCGGGCGCCGACGACATCGTGGATCCGCCCTATCGGCGTGGGCTGACCGGAATGCGGTCTTATCTCGAGTGGGAGATCGCGCTGCACGGCCAGTCGCCGACGCCGGAGGGCGGCGCATGAGCCGCCAGCTCCGAGGGCCGGCGTTCCGGCCGGGGGGCCGCGCTCTAGCCCTACACCACAGTCATGCGCGGCTGCGGGCGCTCGCGGGCAAGTCGGGTGAGGATGTCGATGCCTTTGGCGAGAACACTCGCCTTCTGCGCCGGATTGACCGAGATGCGGAACGCGCGCGGCGGCCTCGACCCGCCGATGGTGAAATTGTCCGACGGCACGACCGAGACACCCTCCCGATAGGCTGCCTCGCAGAACTCCGCCGCGTTCCAGTGATCCGGGAGATGCAGCCACTGGAAGAATGCGGCCGGGTGACTGGAGACCTTCCAGCCCACCAGCAGCTTGAGAGCCGCTTCGTGGCGGGCACGCAGCTCGGCCAGATTGTGGCGGGCGATGGCGTCGGCGGAACCGTCGGCGATCATCGTCCCGGCGATCTCCAGCGGCAGCGGCGCGTTGGCAAGCATCAGCGCATGGAGCGTGTGGACGAGGCGTTCGCAGAGCGTCGGAGGGCTCGCCATGTAGGCGACGCGCAGAGCCGGGGTGACGCTCTTGCCGAACGAGCTGAGATAGATCGTCCGCTCCGGCGCGAAGTGCGCGATGGGCAGAGGGCGCTCCGTCATGCCGCTGATGGCCGCGTCGTCCTCGATGAGGATCAGATCATGGCGGCGCGCAAGGTCGGCGATGCGCTGGCGACGCTTCTCGGACATCATTGCCGCGGTGGGATTGTGAACCGTGGGCTGAAGATAGAGGCAGCGCCCGCCGGTGGTGGCAACCGCCTCCTCCAGGGCCTCGGGAATGATGCCTTCGCTGTCGATGGCCACAGGCGCCAGACGGCGCCCGAGCAGCGCGCCGAGGGAATTGACGCCGGAATAGGTGAGCGCTTCGGACAAGAGGGTTTCGCCGGGGCCGACGGTGCCGCTGATGGCCACCAGCAGCGCCTGTTGGCCGCCTCCGCAGGCGATCACCCGGTCGGGCGTCACCTGGAGGCCGGAGCGGCGGATCCACTGGGCACCGGCGGTGCGGTGGCTCAGCAGGCCTTCGGCGGGCGGATACTTGTGCACCGGCATGAGGGCGGCGCGTGCCGCGGCGAGCGTCATGGCCTTCCCGAGTTCCTCGGAAAGGCCGGCCACGGGCGAACGGTAGCAGGCGAAATCGATGGTGCCGGGCATGCGCTCGGGCAGGTAGTTCGGGATGGTCGCCTCGATCCCACGACAGACGAAGGTGCCACGCCCGACCTCGCCGGAGACCAGCTGGCGCTTCTTCATGATGTTGTACGCGCGTCCGACAGTCCCGACGGTGACGCCGAGCTGTTCGGCCAGATCGCGCTGCGGGGGCAATTGCGCGCCGAGCGGCAGCTCGCCGCTGTCGATGGCCTCCGCGATGGCGCCCGCGAGCGCGAGGTAACGCGGGCCTTCAAACTTCGAAATGTCGGGTGTCCATACCCCCGCGCCGGCGGCGTCAGTCATGGCGTTCGGGTTCTCCGGCCGAAGATCAATGTCCGGCATAATGTAACTTATCTGACGGCTACATTGATACAGGGATGTTACGGAGGCGGCCGGCCTCGCCGAGGCCGCCGGACAATTCCTCCCGCGTCCCGGCGGACTGAGCCGTCGCATGTCGGACCTTCGGGTCGCCAGCCCCACGCCGCGGCGCGTTCTCCGGAAACGATCAACTGGCGCGCCTTCGCCTAGGGCGGGGCGAGCGCCGGGAGGGAAGGGAAACAACAATGAGCAATCCGTTCCGCAATGCGACCTACGCGCAGGCCCTGGCGATGCTTGCCGCGCGTCATGGGGAGCGAGACGCCCTGGTGTTCCGCGATCAGCGCTTCTCCTTCGCCGATCTCCGCCGCGAGGCCGACGCCGCGTCCCGGCGGTTCGCGGCGCTGGGGCTGAAGCCCGGCGACAAGGTCGGAATTCTGATGCCGAACCGGCCGGAATTCATCTGGTCGTGGCTCGGCGCCGCGCAGATGGGACTGGTCTGCGTGATGCTGAACACCCGTCTCCGGCGCGACGAAATTGCCTACCAGCTCGGCCAGTCCGACTGCCGGGCGGTGATCGTGACCGATTCCGGCGAGGGTCCCGATTTCCTCGTCGCGCTCGCGGAGCTGTGTCCCGGCCTCCGCGACGGCGCGCCGGGCGCAATAGCTGGCGAGGCCTTGCCGCAGCTCGATTTTGTGATTATCTGCGAGGACACGAACCGCGGCTATTCCGGGGCTCTCACCTGGGCCGGGCTCGACAGTCCCTCGGGTGCGATGCCGGACATGGCGGACGATCCCGCGTCCCCGGCCATTATCTCATACAGCTCCGGCACCACGGCCCTGCCGAAGGGGGCGATGATTTCCCATTGCCTGTGGCGCAAGGCGTGGGACATCGGCATCCGCGTGGATCTGACCGCGGACGATTGCCTGTATCTCGCCATTCCCATGTTCGGCTCCATGGCCACGATGAACGGCATCGCACCCTATTGGGTGCGTGGGGCCAAGGTCGTGCTGGGCGAGCAGTTCGATGCCGGTGCCTGCCTTGCGGCGATCGCGCGCGAGAACGTCACGGGCATGCACGTGCTGCCGCCGATCCTGCGCCAGCTCCTCGCCCACGCGGACTTCCGCAGGACCGACACGTCGTCCCTGCGCCTCGCCTATACGCTGAGCATTGACCCCGAAATCCTCGCCCAGGTGGAGGATGAACTGGGCGTGCCCGGCACCATCACCGGCTACGGCATGACCGAGACCACCACCGTGGTGACCCGCAACCGCTGGGATGACCCGCGCGAGGTGCGCCACGCCACCCAGGGCTGGCCGCTGCCGGACCTCGAAGTGTCGATCATCGACCCCGCGACGCTCGCGCCCATGCCCGCCGGCGAGCCGGGCGAGATCTGGGTGCGCGGCTATTCCATCATGCTTGGCTACTACAAGAAGCCGGAGGAGACGGCCCGCGCCATCAACCCTGACGGCTGGCTGCGCACCGGTGACTGGGGACGGCAGGACGAGACCGGCCGTGTCACGCTGCTCGGCCGCCTTGGCGACACCTATAAGTCGCGCGGCTTCAACGTCTCTCCGGCGGAGGTGGAAGCGGTGCTGGATCGCCACCCGCGCGTGGAGGTGTGCGCCGTCGTCGGTGTGCCCGACGATCGGTATGGCGAGGTGGGCATCGCCTTCGTGGTTCCCGCTACGGGGGAGGGGGCGCAGGAGGCGGAATTGCTCGGCTACCTGAAGCCGAAGATCGCCGCCTACAAGATGCCGGCCCGCGTGTTTTTCATCGAAGCGCTGCCGCTGACCTCAGGCACTGGGAAGGTCCAGAAATTCAAGCTTCGCGCCGAGGCGCTGCAACGCCTCGGTCTCGTGCCTCCGGAGCCGGGGCGCCCGGCTTCTCCGTGATCAAGACGGCCCCGCAGCCGCTGAAGCTGCAGATTGTGATCATTTCATCGCATCAATGGCATGTATTATTACCATATAAATGGTGACAATCTGATTTGGACGTGCTCAGAATGATCCAACAATAGGAGTCCCGCCCGGTATCGGCAGATGCGGCGAGGGACCCGATGGGAGAGAGACGCGATGGAGGAGAAGCGCTTTTCCGGCCGGCGGGTGGTCGTCACTGGCTCTGCCCGAGGTATCGGCCGGGCAACGGCGGAGAGGTTTGCGGAGGACGGCGCCGCAGTGGCGGTGGTCGATCTCGATGCCGCCACCGCCGCGGCTACGGCAGAGGAAATCGCTGCGACCTACGAAACCCAGGCGGTGGGCATCGCCTGCGACGTCTCCGTGCGTGAGAGCGTCGAAGCGATGGCCGAAGAGGTGGCGCAGCGGCTCGGCGGGATCGATGTGCTCGTCAACAATGCCGGCGTCACCAGAGACAACCTCATTCACAAGATGGAAGATGAGGATTGGGATCTCGTGATGGGGGTCCATCTGCGTGGCGCATTCCTGTGTACGCGCGCCGCCCAACGGCACATGGTGCGCCAGAACTACGGCAAGATCTGCAACATCTCTTCCACCTCCGCGCTCGGAAATCGCGGGCAGGTCAACTATTCGACCGCCAAGGCCGGGCTGCAAGGTTTCACCCGCAGCCTCGCGCTCGAATTGGGGCGCTTCAACATCAATGTGAACGCAGTGGCGCCCGGCTTCATCGATACCGAGATGACGCAGCTCACGGCCCGCCGGCTTGGCCACGAGCCTGAGGCCTACCGCCAGATGCGTGCGAAGACCATCGCCATTGGCCGGGTTGGCGTACCGCGCGACGTGGCGAACCTCGTCTGCTTCCTGTGCTCCGACGAGGCAGGATTCGTGAATGGGCAAGTCGTCTATGCGAGCGGCGGCCCGGAGACGCGGCGCGGCTGATCGCCGGGCGGTGCCACTCTCTCAAGAATAATCGGAAATGGAGGAGACGATGATCGATCCCGTCGATGCGCTGGAGCGTGACGACATCAAGGAGCTGGCAGCCCTTGCAATCGGCGAGTTTCGCCCGCGCGGCGCGAGCTATGACGCCAATTGCGACATGCCGCGCGAGAATATCGAGGCGCTCTTCTCCCGCGGCTGGCTGACCACGACGCTCCCCAAGGAGATGGGCGGCAAGGGCTCGAACCTCACCACGGACGATCCCGCCACCTATCTGCAGGCGCTGCGCGTGATCGCACGGGGGTGCAGTTCCACCGCCCACTGCTACCAGGTGCAGAACCACACCGCCTGGGCGGTGAACGATCTGGGCACGCCGGAGCAGCGCGAGCGCTTCATCCAGCCCATGTTCGAGCGCCCGTCGCTGTCCGGCTTCGTGGGCTCCGAGGCAAAACGCAAGCACATGTACATGATGAACACCTCCGCCAAGCGCGTGGATGGAGGGTTTATCCTCAATGGCGAGAAAAACTACGCCACGAACGGTCCGATGATGAGCTTTGCGATCATCTTCGCCGCCATCGATGGCGTGAACAACTATCTCGATAACCATCAGATGCTCATCGTCGAGCCCGGCATGAAGGGCGTGACGATCGACAATGACTGGTATCGGCCCAACGGCATGCGTGCCGCGGCAAGCCCGATCATCACCCTCGACAATGTGTTCATTCCGGACAGCCATGTCCTCGGCGAGCCCGGCGCCTATCCGCGCGGGCGCTGGCAGGGCCGGTTTCATCTCGGCTTCACCGCCAACTATCTCGGCACCACGGAGGGAATGTACGAGTGGTGCCGCCAATACCTGATCGAGCGCGGGCGTGGCAGGGCGGAGCTGATCCAGATGCGTATGGGCGAGATGCGCATCGCCCTCGATGCCGCCGGCTCGCTCTTCCACGACGCCATTCGCGCGTTCAAGACACGGTCGGTGGTTGAGGCGGAACTGCTCTCCATGAGCGCCAAGTCCACGGCAGCGCACGTCGCCTTCGAGCTGTCCCACAAGCTGATCCATGCGGTCGGCTCGACTGCGCTGTTCGACGAGTATCCGCTCAGTCGCTATCTCCGCGATCTGGAGACGCATGTGCTCCATGCGGGGCATGACCGCACGGCGCAGATCGTCGGCCAGGCGGAGCTGAACGAGACATTCGATTCGACCCTCCAGCGCTGAGGCGCGGCGCGATGCAGAGGCGCTTCGACGAACTGGCCGTGGGGGACCGGGACACGCTTTCGAGCGATCCCGTTACGACCCGCCAACTGGTGATGTATGCGGGCGCCTCGGGCGACTTCAACCGTATCCATTACGATGATGCCTATGCCCGGGAGGCCGGGCTGGGCGGCGTGATAGCCCATGGCATGCTGACCATGGGTATCGCCGGGCGCAGCGCCTCTGCGTTCGGCGGTCCGGGCGCGTTCGTGCGCGACATCGAAGGGCGCTTCCTCAATCCGGTGCGCCCGGGTGACGTGGTGGTGATGACTGTCGAAGTGGTGGCGAAGGAGACGCGGGAGGGGGTCCCCTGCTGCGATCTCGCGGTGAGAGGCGAGGTCGAGCGGAGGCTCGTCTTTCAGGGCAACGCCACCCTCGCGTTTCAGCGATAGGCACGCATTCCAGCCGGGCCCAGGCCGCCGGCTCCACGCTCCAAACCGGGAAGGGGTCGATGAAGAGTGTCCTCATCGCCAATCGCGGCGAGATCGCCTGCCGCATCGTGCGGGCCTGCCGCGACCTCGGGCTGAGAAGCATCGCAGTCTACTCCGACGCCGACCGCAACGCTCTTCACGTGGAGCTGGCGGACGAGGCGGTGCGCATCGGTCCCCCTCCGGCGCGGCAGAGCTATCTCGATGCCGATGCCATCCTGGAAGCCGCGCGCGCCACCGGCGCCATGGCCATCCATCCCGGCTACGGTTTTCTCTCGGAGAGCCCCTCTTTTGCACGGAAGGTCGTGGACGCCGGGCTCGTCTTCGTTGGGCCGGCTGACACCATCATCGCCGAGATGGGCGACAAGGGGCGCGCCCGCGCGCGGGCCGAGGATGCGGGCGTCCCGGTTCTGCCAGGCTCTGGTCGGTTGCCCCGGGACATGGGGGAGGACCTGCCCGGCCTCGGCGCATCCGTGGGATTCCCGCTGCTGGTGAAGGCGACAGGCGGGGGCGGGGGCATCGGCATGCGTCGCGTCGACACCGAAGCCGATCTCCCGGCCGCCGTCGAACGCGCGCGCGAGCAGGCGGCCCGCAGCTTCGGCGATGACGGCGTCTATCTCGAACATTTCGTCGCCGCCGCGCGCCATGTGGAAGTGCAGGTGTTTGGTGTTGCGCCCGGCCGGGTCATCGCCTTTCCCGAGCGAGACTGCTCGGTGCAACGCCGCTTCCAGAAGGTGATCGAGGAGAGCCCCGCCGCAAACCTGCCCGATGGGGTCTCCCATGGGCTGAGGACGGCGGCCGCCCGCCTCGCGGCACGGGTCGGGTATCTCGGCGCGGGGACCGTCGAATTCATCGTCGACGCCGCGACTGGGCGATTCTACTTCCTGGAGATGAACACGCGCATCCAGGTGGAGCACCCCGTTACGGAAATGGTGACGGGTCTCGATCTGGTGGCGTTGCAGCTGCGCCAGGCGGCCGGCGAAAACCTCTTGGCGGCGATCCCAGATCCGCCGGTGGCGGTCGGCCATGCCATCGAAGCCCGCATCTATGCGGAGGCCCCCGACCGTGGGTTCCTGCCAACGCCGGGACGACTTGCGCGGCTGGATCTTCCTGCATTGGGCGACGGCCTGCGTATCGATACAGGGGTTCGGGCGGGCGACGAGATCACCCCATTCTACGATCCCATGGTTGCCAAGGTGATCGCCTGGGGCCCGGACAGGGAAGCCGCGCGGCGGCGCCTTGATGATGCTTTGGCGGCGACGTGTATCAATGGCGTGGGGAGCAATCTCGCGTTCCTGCGTTCCGTGCTTGCGCATGCGGAATTTCGCACCGGTGCCGCCACGACCGACTTCGTGGCGAGGCATGGTTCCGCTTTGCTTGCTCCACGGACGGAAGAGCCCCGGGGATGACTGGGGGCTGCTGAGCGTGTGGCGACTGTGGCGAAACGCATCCGCCGATTAATACCAGAATTCAAAGTATCAATCTGGACGAATTGTGTTGATCTGTATCAAGGCTTTGTTATGGTTCGAGTTAACGACGATGCGTCCGGCATGACTGGCGCACACGGGAGGGACCCATGGGATTGGCGCGCAGGATCCTCGATCCGGTAGCGAATCTGCTGCTGCTTGCCGCGGGCTTGAGCATCGTGCTGATGATGGTGATCGTCGTCGCCGATGCGGTGGCGCGTAGCCTGTTCAATGGCACCGTGCCCGGCAGTCAGGAGCTGACCGCCAACTATTTCATGGTCGCGGTGACGTTCCTGCCGCTGGCCTGCGTGCAGCGAGACAAGGCCCACGTCATCATTGAGCTGTTCACCGGCTGGATGCCGCCACGCGCCGTGGCCTCGCTCGATGCGGTGGTCTGCCTCGCCTGCGCCGCCGGGACGCTCGTATTCTGCTATGCGACCTACTTGAAGGCCCTCGCCATGACGCGGGCCGGCGAATACGCGGTCGGCACGGTGATCGTCACGATCTGGCCGACCCGCTGGCTGGTGGTGGCCGGCGCGCTGGTGCTTGCGCTCTATCTCCTGCTCAACGCGGCGGAGGAAGCGCGCGCCGCCATTTTTGGAAGGCCGGCACCGGGCGGCGCCCGTCATGGCCACGCGCTCGACGTCGACTGACGCCGCGCACCCTCCACCTTTCCCCGAACCGGCGTCTTCAAGAGCACATCATGTCATCGATCACCGTCGGCATTCTTGCGATCGCCATTCTGTTGCTGATGCTGGCCGTGCGGGTGCCCATCGCCTTCGCGCTCGCCTCGGTTTCCGTGGTCGGGATGCTGGTCATACGTGGGCCGGCGGCGGCGATGAGCGTGCTGGCCGAGCAGCCCTACAATTTCATCGCCCATTGGTCGATGTCGGCGGTGCCCATGTTCATCCTCATGGGCACCCTGGCCTATCACGGCGGCCTCACCCAAAGTCTCTACAGGGCCGCGCGGTTGTGGCTGAGCGCGCTGCCGGGCGGGCTCGCGGTGGCCAGCACCGCCGCCTGCGCGATGTTTGCCGCGGCCTCTGGCTCCAGCGTCGCCACCGCGTCGGCCATGGGGCGCATCGCGATCCCGGAAATGCTGCGCTACCGCTACGACCCGGGCCTTGCCACCGGCGCGGTGGCTGCCGCCGGCACACTCGGCTCGCTGATTCCGCCCAGCATTCTGATGGTGCTCTACGCCATCTTCGCCGAGGTCTCGGTGAGCCAGGCTCTTGTCGCGGGCGTCATCCCGGGAATTCTGTCGGCGGTGATGTTCGCGACCATGATCGCGATCCGTTGCAAGCTGAATCCCGCCTTGGCCCCGCCGGTGGAAGAGGCGGTGAGCTGGGCGGCCCGCTGGGCGGTGCTCGGGTCGGTGTGGCCGTTGCCGGTGCTGGTGCTGGCGGTGATCGGCAGCATGTATGTGGGCATCTTCACCGCCACCGAAGCCGCCGCGGGCGGTGCATTGATGACGTTCGTCATTGTCGCGCTGCGGGGGGCGCTGAACTGGCGCGTGATCAAGGAATCCGTGGTGGAATCGGTGAACTCAACCGCCACCATACTCTTCATCGCGCTCGGCGGCTTCCTGCTTTCGCGCTTCATGGCTGTATCCGGCTTGCCGGCTTATGTTGCCCATGTTGTCGACGGGATGGAGCTGCACTGGCTCTACATCATCATCGGCGCGTCGGTGGTCTATATCATCCTCGGGATGTTCCTGGACTCCATCGGCATCATGCTTTTGACGTTGCCGATCATGCTGCCGGTGCTGGAGGCGGCCCATCTGAACCTGATCTGGTTTGGTGTCCTCGTCATCAAATACCTGGAGATCGGGCTTGTGACACCGCCGGTCGGCCTCAATGTCTTCGTTATCAAGAGCGTGGTCGGGAAGTCTGTGCCGCTGGAGACGATCTTCAAGGGCGTGATGTGGTTCATCGTCACCGACATCATCACGCTTATCATTCTCATTTCCTTCCCTGAGATCTCTCTTTTCTTGCCAAACATAATGAAGTGAAGAAGAAAAATCGGGAGGATACAAAGTGAAACACGTCCTTTTCGCAGCCGGTCTGGCTGCCATCAGCGGGGCGACGGCACTCATGCCGGCGTCCGCCCAAGCCGCCGACCCTGTCAAGATCGTCTATGCGAATTATCTTAACCCAAAGCACATCACCAACCCGGTGCTCCTGCGCTACTTTCAGGATGTGGAGCGGGACTCAAAGGGCACGCTGAAGTTCGAGTATCACTTCGGATCGTCTCTCCTGTCGGGTAAAGACATTCCGGGCGGCGTGCGGGACGGGATCGCCGATGCCGGGTACTTCGTCGGCGCCTACATTCCCACCGAAATGCCGGTCGACAACTTCCTCGCCGAGTTCAGTTTGCTCAACGATGAGCCGCTCGTGATGACGGCGGTGCTGAACGAACTGGAACTGTTCAACTGCCCGCAATGCACCGAGGAATACAAGAAGTTCAACACACGCTTTCTCGCCACCTATGCGCTGACGCCCTATGTCTACCACTGCCGCACCGAGATGAAGAAGCTCTCGGATTTCAAGGGCAAGCGCGTGCGCGGCATTTCCGCTTATGCCGACCTGGCGCGCGCCCTCGGTGCGGTGCCGGTCAACGTTAGCCCCGACGAAGGCTACGAGGCGCTGGATCGCGGCATCATCGATTGCGCGCTTCATTCTATCGCCGCCCAGAAGGCGCGCTCCTACGGCGAGGCGGCGAAGTTCGTGCTGCTCGACCCGCTCGGCGGCTTTCTTGGAGCGGCGCTGTTCGACCTGCGGATCGACAAGTGGAATGCCCTGACCGTCGATCAGCGCAAGGCGATCGTCACCAACCTTCCCCAACTGGTCACGGATTCGATCTTCAACTACATCCACGAGGATGAGGAAGTCGTGTCCGAGTACACCAAGAAGGGCACCAAGTTTTACAAGGGAGATGCCGAGTTCGGTGCCTTCATCAAGGATTTTGCCAAGAAGTACACGGCCACGGCGGTGGAGAAGGGCGCAAAGGTTGGCGTGAAGGATCCAGAGAAGATCGCTGCCGAACTGACCCGCCTTGCCGAAAAGTGGCGGGGGCTGCTGGAGAAGAACGGCCGCGACCAGGCGACGTTCAAGCGCCTCCTTTGGGAAGAGATCTACGCCAAGGTCGACGTGCAAAACCCCATCAAGTGAGAGGATGAGACGGTGCCGCAGGGCTGCATTCGGCCCTGCGGCGCGCCTCACCACAGCTCTCGTCCGGGCGCCTGGCTGGAGGAAATGATGTCCCGTGACCACAGGCTGCGCGTCGAGGACGCGGGCGGCGTAAGACGGCTCGTTCTCGACCGACCCGAGGCGCGCAACGCGCTCGACGGCACGCTCGTCGGTGCGCTCACCGAGGCGATCGCGGCGGCCGGTGCCGATCCCGCGGTTCGCGTGGTGGTGCTTGCCGGCACTGGCGGCGGATTCTCCGCCGGCGCCGACCTCAAGGAGACGGCGCGGATCACCGATGCAGCCGTGGCCGCTGCCCATGCGCACCGCATGCGACGTCTGCTTGAGGCGCCCGGCGAGATCGACAAGCCGGTGATCGCCGAGGTCCACGGCTTCGCCCTGGGCGCGGGCTTCGCCCTGGCGCTCGCGTGCGACGTGGCGGTGTGCGCCGCGGATGCGCGGCTCGGTTTCCCCGAGATGCGCCATGCGGTGGTGCCCGCGTTGGTCGTGCCCGGCATCGTGCGGCGTGCGGGACCTCTGGTGGCGTTCGACCTGCTCGCCAACGGGCGGATTTTCACGGCTGCCGAGGCGAGGATTCCAGGTCTCGTGGTGCTGCCCTCCGGTGCCGATGCGGCTCCGGACGTCGCGCGTCGTGCGACGGAACTCGCGGGCCATCCGACAGAGCTGGTGGCCGAGGTGAAGCGCATGGTTCGCACCAGCGATCGCTGCGACCTCGCGCACGCCCTGGACGCTGCAGAACAGGTGAATGTGGAAAACCGCCTCAGGCGGGCGCGTTTGACGCGGCAGGAGGAATGACGAGATGAAGTTTCACGAGGTCGGCGACCATGAACCGGTCATCATTGATGCCGTCCGCACGCCGGTCGGGCGCCGGGATGGTGCCCTCCGGGAATGGCATGCGGCGGCGTTGCTTGGCCACGTCTTCGCCCGCCTTCTGGAGCGCAGCCGACTCGATCCGGGACTGGTGGATGACGTGGTCGCCGGCTGCGCCACGCAGGTGGGCATGCAGGCCGGCAACGTGGCGCGCACGGCGCTCCTCATGGCGGGAATGCCGGTGACGGTTCCGGGCTCCACCGTGCAGCGCGCGTGCGGTTCGTCTCAGCAAGCGGTGCACTTCGCCGATACGCTGATCCGCTCCGGCGTCTGCGATGTGGTTGTGGCCGGCGGCGTCGAGATCATGTCGGCCACCCGTGGCGGCAATGACGATACGCGCTACGGCGCGCGTTATCCGAAGGATCTGGTCGAGCGCTTCTCCATGCCCAGCATGGGCGAGGCGGCCGAGCGGATCGCCGAGCGGTGGCATCTGGATCGGATCTATCTGGATGAGCTTTCCGTGGAAAGCCACCGCCGTGCCGCCGCGGCGCAGGAGGCGGGTCGGTTCGATGCCGACATGATACCCATTGAGGGGGCCGACGGTGTGATGCTCACGCGCGACGAGGGCGTGCGGCCCGGATCGAGCGTGGAGAAGCTTGCGACCCTGAAGCCGCCCTTCCGCCCGGACGGCCGGGTGACGGCGGGCAATGCCAGCCAGGTTTCGGACGGGGCGGCGGCTCTCCTGCTCATGAGCGCCGGCAAGGCCCGTGCCTTGGGACTTACGCCCCGCGCCCGCGTCCATGCGCAGCTGGTTGTCGGTGTCGATCCCGAGATCATGCTCACGGGCCCGATCCCGGCGACCCGGGGCATCCTCGCCCGCGCCGGGCTGGCGCTCAGCGATATCGACCTGTTCGAGGTCAACGAGGCATTCGCTTCGGTGCTCGGGGCTTGGATCGATGAAATCCAGCCCGACCTCTCGCGGGTCAATGTCAATGGCGGTGCCATTGCCATGGGCCATCCGCTGGGCTCCTCCGGGGCGCGGCTGATGACGCTGTTGCTGGGCGAATTGGAGCGACGCGGTGGGCGGTTCGGCCTGCAGTCCATGTGCTGTGGCGGTGGCCTGGGCACCGCGACCATCATTGAGCGGATCGAGCCCTGAGCGATCCGCTCGTCACGCCGAAGGCGTCGTATCAAGACGGGCTCCCGCGCCAGCCGACCTGGTTCTTTCGCTCGGCCTTCTCCCGCCCGGACGCGGGGGGAGCAAAGGGATCACCGGGCAGGGGCGAGAGACTGTCGCAAGGCCGGCGACTCCCGGTCCGTCAGCCCGGATTGCCGGCATCCGCCCGGCCTGTGCTTGCGTTGCGGCGCAGGGATCGCGGCGTTTCCCCGAACGCGGTCTTGAAGTCCCGTGACAGGTGGGCGCTGTCGGCGAAGCCTGCTCCCATCGCGATGTCTGTCAGCGATCGCTTGCTGTTGAGGATCAGCCATCGTGCATAGTCGAGCCGGAGGCCGCGCTGGAACGCGGCCGGGCTCTGACCGAGGGATACCGCGAACAGGCGCTCGAGCTGGCGCGGGCTGACACCCACATAGCGCGCGATGGCCGCGACCGGCGGAGGATTGTCCAGCCGCTGCTCGATGAACTGCGCGGCCTGTTGCACCCTGACGTCAAGGTGGGGGCCGATCTCCGCATAGAAATGCGGCTGGGGCATCTCGGCCGGCCGCATGTGCTGCAGCATCATGTGCCGCATGGCCTGCTGAGCCTTGTCCCGGCCGCAGTGGCGCGCGACCAGGTAAAGGCCGAGATCGATCGCCGCCGTGGAGCCGGCACAGGTGATCAGATCCCCCTCGTCGATGAAGAGACGCTCCACCCCCGCCTGCACCTTCGGGAAGCGCTGCTTGAAGGCATCGAGCACGTTCCAGTGAACGCAGACCCGCCGCGGCCCCACAAGGCCGGCCCTGGCGATGGCGAATGTGCCGGTGCAGATCCCGAGCAGCCGCACGCCTGACGCCGCCGCCCGCCGCAGGTAGGCGAGCAGGCTCTCAGGCAATGCATCGTTGAGATAGTCGTTGCCGCCGCACACGGCGAGGTAGTCGAAGTTGGCCGGATCCATCAGGTCGCCGTTCGGGGTGACCAATATCCCGCAGCTCGACCGCCGCGGCTGGCCGTCCAGACTCATCACGGTCCAGCTCGCATGGAGCTTGCGGCTGCGTCCGCCATGGTCGGCCGCCAGCCGCAGCACGTCGATCAGTCCGGAAAAGGCGGCCAGCGTGAACTTGTCGAGCAGCAGGAAGCCGATCCGCAGCCGGGCGGCGGGCGGCGCAGGGGGCGGCGGGTGATCGCTGGCACGGGGAGGACGCAGGGGGCGCATGTCGCGAATGTTCAAATTTTAGGCCGGCCCATTCTAGTGCGCTTTGCAGCCGGCGCGCCATCATGACCTCACAGAAGCGCGAAGACGCTCGGCAGAGGAGAACAACGATGACCCTTTCCATCCGGCTGGCCAAGGCAGTGTTATCGACCACCCTGGTCGCCGCGACGCTGCCCGCCGCTCCGACCATGGCGCAACAGCCCCCGTCCATCACCGTCGCCTGGTTCGGGGGCAATTGGGGGGATGCCTTCCGCGCCTGCATCGCGGACCCCTTCACCAAGGCGACCGGCGTCGCCGTCAAGGCGGAGATCGGCACCTCTACCGTCACCCTGTCGAAGTTGCAGCAGCAGAAGGGGGCGCCCACCATCGACGTGGCGTGGATGGATGGGGGCATCAGCGAACTCGCACTCGCCGCGGATGTGGTCGAAACGCTCGATCCGGCGGCGATCCCGAACCTTGCCAACGCCGTGCCGGAGGCAGTCTACCGCAGCGGCGCCACGACCTATGCGGTCGGCACCGGCTATTACTCGCTCGGGCTCGCCTACAACACGCAGAAGATCAAGACCGCCCCGACGTCCTGGAACGACCTCTGGAACCCCGCATTCGCCGATGCCGTGACCATTCCCTCGCCCGCCAACGCGTCCGGTGTGCCCTTCATCATCTTCCTGTCGAAGATTGGGGGCGTCCCCACCAGCGATCTCGCGCCGACCTTCAAGAAGATCAAGGAACTCAAGGCCGCCCTGTTCTTCGATTCCTCGGGCGCTGCAACCAACGCCTTCCAGAGCGGAGAGGCGATCATCGGCGCGCATTTCAACGTGGGCGCCTGGGATCTGGCGGACAAAGGCCTGCCCATCGGCTTCGTCGTACCGAAGGAAGGGGCCTGGGCGGGGGATACCCGGCTGCACCTCGTGAAGGGGAGCGCGAAGAAGGAAGCCGCCGAAAAGTTCATCAACCAGGCGTTGACGCCCGAGGCGTCGGGATGCCTCGCGGAGAAGCTCTACCTCGGACCTTCGGTGAAGAACGTCTCGGTCAAGCCGGAAACCGCCCGCAAGCTCCCCTGGGGAGAGACGGGATCGGTCAAAAGCCTGATGCTCTTCAACTGGGCGGACATCAACGCGCTGCGCGCGGGCGTCGTCGATACGTGGAACCGCGAAATCGCCCGCAAGTAAGCTGGCCGACACCAGCAGCGCGAGCCCCAGATCCGGAGCCGTCGGATGAGCACCTCCATCCTCACCCTCAGTGGGCTATCCAAGTCGTTCTGCGGACAGCCGGCGCTGACGGACATCGAGCTGGACGTCGAGCAGGGCGAGTTCATCGCCCTGCTCGGTCCTTCGGGCTGCGGCAAGACCACCCTGCTGCGCTGCATCGCCGGCTTCCTCACGCCCGACGCCGGCACCATCCACCTGGCAGGCAAGGATGTGACGCGGCTGCCGCCCTATCGGCGCCCGCTGAACACCGTTTTCCAAAACTACGCGCTGTTCCCGCACCTCACTGTCGTGGAAAACGTCGCCTACGGTCCGCGCCGGCAGGGGGCCGGCAAGGCGGAGGCCGCGCGACGCGCCACCGAGGCGCTGGACCTTGTGGGCCTGACCGGTTTCGACGATCGCCTGCCCGCACAGCTATCCGGCGGGCAGCAGCAGCGCGTCGCCCTGGCACGCGCCATCGTCAACCGTCCGCAATTGCTCCTGCTCGACGAGCCCCTGAGCGCGCTTGATCTGAAGCTCCGCAAGAAGGTCCAGACCGAACTCAAGCGGATCCAGCACCGGCTGGGCATCGCCTTCCTGTTCGTGACCCACGACCAGGAGGAGGCGATGGTGCTGGCCGACCGGATCGTGCTGATGAGGGGCGGACGCATCGAGCAGATCGGCCGCGGCCAGGACATCTATGCCCGCCCGGCGACCCGTTTCGCCGCCGATTTCATCGGCGATGCCAATCTGATCCCGGTCGAGAGGCACGGCGACGGCAGTCTGTCGCTGCTCGGCGGCTCGATCACCCTGCCGGCTTCGCCGGAATATCCGCAGGCCGCGCTCACGGCCGTGCTGCGGCCCGAGGATGTTGTCGTCATGACGGAGCCGGCTCCGGGGCGTCTCGCTCTGCCGGTCGTCGTGTCCGACATCGCCCATGTCGGCAGCCATGCCATGGCCTCCCTCGCCCTGGGCGGCTCCACACTGACCGCCCGGCTCGCCCCGTCGGCCCTGGCCGGGCTAACCACCGGCCAACTCGTCTTCGCGAACATCCGCGTCGCCGATCTGCGCCTCGTGACGGGGGATGCGTGATGCGCGGCACGCTGCGCCCTGTCCTCCTGCTCTGCATCCTGCCGGCGGGCTTTTTCGTCGCCTTCTTCCTGGCGCCGATGGCGGTGGTCCTGATCGCGAGTCTGACGACCCCGAAAGGGCTGCCGACACTCTCGCACTACGTCCGCATCCTCGCCGACGCCTATCACTGGAACGTGCTGTGGGTGACATTCCGGATCAGCATCCTGACCACGCTCGCCTGCGTTCTGATCGGCTACCCGCTCGCCTGGTATCTCGTCCGCGTCATCCGGTGGCGGCCCTGGCGGCGCGCCTGCCTGATCTTGCTGGTCGTGCCGATGTTCACCAGCAACATCGTGCGCTCCTTCGGCTGGATGGTGCTGCTCGGCCGCAACGGCCTCGTCAATGACGGGCTGATCGCACTCGGCCTGATCGAGCGGCCCATGCGCTTCCTCGGCACCGAGCTCGGCATCCTGATCGGCCTCGTCTACATCCTCCTGCCGTTCATCGTCCTGACGGTCGGCAACGCCCTCGCGAAGGTGGGCGAGGCGGTGGAGCTGGCCTCGGCCGATCTCGGCGCGACGCCGGCGGATACGTTCTGGCGGATCATCTTCCCGCTCAGCCTGCCCGGCCTCATGTCCGGAGCGGTCATGGTCTTCATGCTGGCGGCGAGCGCCTATGTCACGCCCGCTCTGCTCAGCGGGGGCCAGATCACGGTCTTCTCCATGCTGATCTTCCAGCAATACAGCTCGGTCTTCGACTTCAACTACGGCGGTGCCCTGAGCATGACGATGCTGGTGATGACGCTGGCGCTCGTCACCATTGCCGGCCGGCTCAGCGAGCCAAGGAGGACATGAGATGGTCTCGGCTCTCGTCCGCATTGTCTCGTTCGCCGCGCTCGCCTATCTCGCGCTGCCCCTTGTCGTCCTGGTCGGGGCATCACTGACCACGACCAGCTTTCTCGCCTTTCCGCCGCGGGGGCTGACCCTGTCCTGGTACGGCAAGATGCTGGGCGATCCGTCCTATGTCTCGGCCTTCCTGGTCAGCACGCAGCTGGCGGTGGCCGCGACCATCCTGGCGGTGTTTCTGGCCGTGCCTGCGGCCATCGCCATCGCGCGTTATCGGTTCATCGGACGCGGCCTGTTCACGGCAACGCTGATGTCTCCGCTCATCCTGCCGCATGTCGTGCTCGGCGCCGCGCTGTTGCAGTACGGCGGCGCCATCGGACTGGTGCGCAGCTTCCCGGCGCTGCTGGTCGGGCATGTGGTGATCATCATGCCCTTCGCGCTGCGGGCTGTGCTGCCGCAGCTCAGCGACGACCAGCTCGTCCTGGAGCAAGCCTCCGCCGATCTCGGAGCCCCCCCGCTGACGACCTTCTTCCTCGTGACCCTGCCGCAGATCCGCAGCGGGGTCGCCAGCGGCGCGACCTTCGCCTTCATCGCGTCGTGGATCAATGTCGAGCTCAGCATCTTCAACACCACCGCCGAGCTGACCACGATCCCGGTCCAGTTATTCAACTACGTCCAGTACTCGATCGATCCGACGATTGCCGCCGTCTCCGGCCTGACGATCATCGTCGCCGCGGTCGTCATCGTGCTGCTCGACCTGACCATCGGCCTCGACCTGCTCTCGGAGCGGAGCCGCTAACTCATCCCGCCAATTGTTGTCCCGAGGAGTCCACAATGCGCCTGCAGAATGTCTTCGACGTCATCTATACGCACACCGAGGGCGAGCCCCTCTGCATCATCCACAGCGGCATCCCCTATCCCGCCGGATCGAGCATCCTGGAGAAGCGCCGTTACCTTCAGGAAAACTATGACTGGGTGCGCTGCGCGCTGATGCGCGAGCCCCGCGGGCACAAGGACATGTTCGGCGTCTTCCTCACGCCGCCGTCCAGCCCCGAGTACGATGCCGGCCTGATCTATATCGACGGCACGCAATATTCCCACATGTGCGGCCACGGGACCATCGCCATCGGCATGGCCATGGTCGCGCTCGGCCTCGCCCGGCGCGGCGAGAACGGCCGCACCACCATCCGCTTCGAAACCACCGCCGGACTGGTGACGGCCGAGGTCGCCAACGACGGCCCGCAGGTGCTGTGGACGCGCTTCGAGAATGTCCCGGCCTACGTCGCGGCCCAGGACGTGCCGTTCGATTTGCCCGGCATCGGCGCGCTCAAGGCCGATATCGTCTGGGGCGGCAATTACTTCGGCATCATCGATTTGCGCGGCACCTCGCTCAGGATTTCGCCGGAAAACGGGTCCCAGTTGTCGCAGCTCGGCGTGATCGCGCGAGAGCAGTTGCGTCAGAAGGTGGGGATTCGGCACCCCGCTTCGAGCCACATCGACAATTTCAACTTCGTCACCTTCTGGCACGAGCCAACGATCGAGGGCGCCTTCTACAAGAACGTCCACGTCTTTTCCGCGGGACAGCTGGATCGCTCCCCCGGCGGCACCGGCACCAGCGCGATGATGGCGATGTTCGAGGCGCGCGGCGAGCTGAAGCTGCACCAGCCGATCCGCTCCGAGGGACTGATCGGGTCCGGGACCTTCGAGGGCTGCCTCATCGGCGAGGCCAATCTGAATGGCACCCGGGCGGTACGCCCGACCGTGAAAGGCACCGCGGGCCTGCTGGGCACGGCGCGTTGGACGATCAACCGCGAGGATCCTGTGGATGCCGGCTTCCTCGTCGCATGAGACGGCCCACGTCGGCCGCAACGCCCCGTGCGGCCCGCGGCGATGCGATGACATCCGACCGTGCCCTGCCGGAGGGCGGTGTCGTCGCCCGCCTTGCCTGACGTGGACCGCCCTGCGTTCCGGCGGAAGAGCCGAAATCGGAGGTTGAACATGAAGGTATTCATCACCGGGATCACCGGCTATCTCGGCGGTTCGGTGGCCTCGCGCCTGAAGGCTGAGGGCGCGACTGTCACCGGTCTCGTCCGCCGCGCAGATCAGGCGGAGCTGATGGAAGCTGCCGGGTTCCGGAGCGTGATCGGGAGCCTCGATGACGGCCGGCTCCTGGCGTCCTCGGCTGCCCTCGCCGATGTGGTCGTCAATGCTGCCAGTTCGGATCATGCCATGGCTGTCGATGCCCTGATCGAGGGCCTCGCCGGCACCGGAAAGACCCTGGTTCATTCGAGCGGATCCAGCCTGATCGCGGATGATGCGCACGGTGAGTATGGCGACAGGATCCACGATGAGAGCACGCCGCTCATGCCGGTTCCGCAGAAAGCCCACCGGCTCGCCATCGACACGGCCGTGCGGCGCAGCGCCTTGCGGGGTCTTCGGCCGATGGTTCTTTGCAACAGCCTCATCTATGGCGAGGGGCTCGGCGCCAAGAAGGACAGCATCCAGATTCCATTTCTGGCCGCTCAGGCCAGCCGGTCCGGCGCCCGCTACATCGGGC
The DNA here is from genome assembly GCF_041911315.1 of Xanthobacter sp. Taxonomy (NCBI): domain Bacteria; kingdom Pseudomonadati; phylum Pseudomonadota; class Alphaproteobacteria; order Hyphomicrobiales; family Xanthobacteraceae; genus Xanthobacter; species Xanthobacter sp. The sequence goes on from NZ_JAYRPE010000010.1 coordinate 70,961, forward strand.
CCGGACGGAACATCACCTCGTCCGTCCATATTGACGACGTCGTACGGGCCTATCATCTGGCCATCGAGCGCGGCCGGTCGGGCGCGTTCTACTTCGTGGAGAGCGGGGAGGTCTCGTTCGGCGACTTGGTCCGTCAGCTCAACCGCCTGCACGGGCATCCGGCTGATGGCAGCTGGACCATCGACGAAGCGTCGGCGGTTCTGGGCAATGAGAAGGCCCGCTTCACTTTTGGATCGAACACCCGGATGAGAGGGATCGCGACACGGCACGATCTCGATTGGACGCCGAAGGGGCCGACCGCCCTCGCGTTCCTGTCCGACCGGTATGCGAAGTAGAGCTGGCCCCTGCTGGTCCCGGCCGCAAAGCCCGTCCGCTGCCTGATCAAGGCGCAGCGAGATGCGTGCCGGGGCGGCACGTTCGACATCGGCGGGCAGACGAACCTCGTGAAGCACTATCGGCCCTTTGCAATGCGGGCCATCCTTACGGGCGTCACCGTCGGACCGGAAAATCTGAACGGCCCAGCAAAGCACAAGATCCCGGATGCGCGGCAAGCATCCACATTTCGATGATCCCCTCTTCGCTGAGTGTGCTTGATGTCGAACACGATGACTTTCATGACCGACGGGGAAGCTCTCGCACCGTTCGCACGCTTCGCCCCTCCCGTCCGACCGCAGGGCGACCTGCGTCGCGCCATTTCTGCGGCCTGCCGCCGTCCGGAAACGGAGTGCGTGCCGCCTCTTCTGGCGGCAGCCACCTTTCCGCAGGAGACAAAGGACGCGATCGCCCGGACCACGCGACATCTCATCAACGCCGTGCGGGCCAAGCGCAGAGGAGGCGGCGTCGAGGGGCTGGTGCAGGAGTATTCGCTTTCCAGCCAGGAGGGCGTGGCCCTGATGTGCCTCGCGGAAGCGCTATTGAGAATTCCCGACAGCGCCACGCGGGATGCGCTCATCCGCGACAAGCTTTCCTCGGGCGACTGGAAGTCCCACCTCGGAAGCGACCGTCCGCTGTTCGTCAACGCCGCCACATGGGGGCTGCTGGTCACTGGAAAGCTGACATCCACGGTCAACGACCGTGGCCTCTCCGCGGCGCTGGGCCGGGTGATCGCAAGATGCGGCGAGCCGGTCATCCGCCATGGCGTGGACATGGCCATGCGCATGATGGGCGAGCAGTTCGTCACCGGCGAAACCATCGACGAAGCGCTCAAGCGGGCCCGTCCGTTAGAGGCGCGTGGCTTCCGCTATTCCTATGACATGCTCGGCGAGGCCGCCATCACGGCGGACGACGCCCAGCGCTACCTTGCGGATTACGTGAACGCCATTCACGCCATCGGAACGGCGGCGGACGGGCGGGGCATCTACGACGGCCCGGGAATTTCCATCAAGCTCTCCGCGCTGCACCCCCGCTACAGCCGCGCGCAGGCGGAGCGCGTCATGGCCGAGCTGCTGCCACGGGTGCGCGACCTCGCTGTCCTGGCGCGTCGCTACGACATCGGTCTCAACATTGATGCGGAGGAAGCGGACCGCCTGGAGCTCTCCCTCGACATCCTCGAGGAACTCAGCCTCGACGAGAGCCTCAAGGGGTGGGACGGTCTGGGCTTCGTGGTCCAGGCCTATGGAAAGCGCTGCCCTTTCGTGCTCGATCACATCATCGATCTGGCGCGGCGCTCCGGACGCCGCATCATGGTGCGGCTGGTCAAGGGCGCCTATTGGGATGCCGAGATCAAGCGGGCGCAGGTTGATGGGCTGAAGGACTTCCCGGTTTACACGCGCAAGGTCCACACCGACGTCGCCTATATCGCCTGCGCGCGGAAGCTGCTGGACGCGCGCGACGCGGTATTTCCGCAGTTCGCCACCCACAATGCCCAGACGCTGGCGACGATCTATCATCTGGCCGGGCCGGATTTCCGCGTCGGCCAGTATGAGTTCCAGTGCCTCCACGGCATGGGTGAGCCGCTCTATGACGAGGTGGTCGGCGCGCAGAATCTCGATCGGCCATGCCGGATCTACGCGCCCGTCGGCACCCATGAGACGCTGTTGGCCTATCTCGTGCGGCGGCTTCTGGAAAACGGCGCGAACTCCTCGTTCGTCCACCGGATCTCGGACCCGAACGTCTCGGTCGACGACCTGGTGGTTGATCCCGCCGACCTTGTCCGGGGGATGCCCGTCATCGGGGCGCCGCACGATCAGATATCGCTTCCCCGCGCGCTCTTCGGGCACGAGCGGTTGAATTCCGAAGGCATCGATCTGTCCGACGAGCCGTCGCTTGCGCGGCTCTCCCGCGCGCTCGGTGCGGGCGCCCGCCTGGGACTGCATGCGGTTCCGCTGCTTTCGGACGGCTCGGATGCGGGCGATGCGCGCGCGATCCTGAACCCGGCCGATCACACGGATACCGTGGGCATGGTCACGGAGTTGCCCCTTGAGGCCGCCACACACGTGGCGCGCCTTGCCGCCAATGGCGCACCGGGCTGGGCGGCCGTGCCGCCCGATGCGCGCGCCGCGTGCCTGGAACGCGCCGCCGACATCATGCAGTCGCGCATGGACGCCCTCATGGGGATCCTCATGCGCGAGGCGGGCAAATCGGCGGCGAATGCCGTTGGGGAAGTGCGCGAGGCCATCGATTTCCTGCGCTACTACGCCGACCAGGCCCGCCGGACTCTGGGGCCGTCGCACGTGCCGCTCGGTCCGGTCGTCTGCGTCAGTCCGTGGAACTTCCCGCTGGCGATCTTCACCGGCCAGGTCGCGGCGGCGCTCGTCGCCGGCAATCCGGTCATGGCGAAGCCGGCCGGCGCCACCCCGCTGATCGCGTTCGAGAGCATCCGGATTCTCCATGAAGCCGGCGTGCCGCGCGGCGCCCTCCAGTTCGTGCCCGGCAGCGGGCGTTTCGCGTCCGCGCTCATCGCGGCGCCGGAAACGGCGGGCGTGATGTTCACGGGCTCGACCGAGGTGGCGCGCCTCATTCAGGCGCAGCTTGCCGAGCGCCTGTCCTCCACCGGCAAGCCGATCCCGCTGATCGCCGAGACCGGCGGGCAGAACGGCATGATCGTGGACTCCTCGGCGCTCGCCGAGCAGGTGGTCCCTGACGTCATCGCCTCGGCGTTTGACAGCGCCGGGCAGCGCTGCTCCGCGCTTCGCGTCCTCTGCCTGCAGGAGGAGGTGGCCGACAGGACGCTGCGCCTGCTCAAAGGCGCGCTGAGGGAGCTTGCGATCGGCCGCACCGACCGGCTGAGCGTGGACATCGGCCCCGTCATCTCGCAAGGCGCCAGAGACGAGATCACCGCGCACATCGAACGCATGCGCGGGCTTGGATGCGGGGTGGAGCAGCTCGACCTGCCCGCCACCGCCGCGCGCGGCACCTTCGTTCCCCCGACGATCATTGAGCTGCGAAGCCTCTCGGACCTCACGCGGGAGGTGTTCGGGCCGGTGCTGCATGTCATCCGCTATCGCCGGGACGAGCTGGACCGGCTGATCGACGACATCAACGCTTCGGGCTACGGACTGACCTTCGGCCTCCATACGCGCCTCGACGAGACGATCGAGCACGTGACGAGCCGCATCAAGGCTGGAAATCTCTACATCAATCGCAACATCATCGGTGCCGTGGTCGGCGTCCAGCCTTTCGGCGGCCGGGGCCTGTCGGGAACCGGCCCGAAGGCCGGCGGCCCGCTTTATGTCGGACGCCTCGTTCGGAAAGCGCCGGTGCCGCTGCTGCAGGGCACGGTGCACACCGACCCGGCGGTGCTCGATTTCGCGAGCTGGCTCAGCCGCAAGGGACTGCGCTCGGAGGCCAACGCGGCGCGGGAGTTCGCGGTGCGCTCCGCGCTCGGGGTGGAGAAGGAACTCGCCGGCCCGGAAGGCGAGCGCAACCTCTACGCGCTCCACCCGCGCGGCCTCATCCTCCTCGTGCCACAGACGGAGCGGGGCCTCTACCGCCAGATCGCCGCGGCTCTCGCGACCGGGAATCTCGTCGCCATCGATGCTGCGCCCGGACTGCACGGTGCGCTTTCCGATCTCCCGGCCGCCGTCGCCGCCCGCATAAAGCTGAGTTCGGATTGGCAGGCCGACGGCCCGTTCTCAGGTGCCCTCATCGAGGGCGAGGCTGAGCGCGTCCGTGCGGTGAACATCAAGATCGCGACGCTCGACGGCCCCTTGGTGCTGGCCCAATCCGCGTCGACACCGGACCTGCTCACCGATCCTGATGCCTATTGCCTCAACTGGCTGATGGAGGAGGTCTCGACATCCATCAATACCGCCGCCGCGGGAGGAAACGCCAGCCTGATGAGTATCGGATTGTCATAAGGTCCGCTTCGGGCGCGGTTGTTGTATTTATAAAGATGCATATCAGGCCGGCTCTACGATCAGACCTTGGTCATCGTCACCACTGGCTTGCAGGACGGCGTCGCGCTCAGCGTTCCCGGTGAAGTTCGCTTTGCCCATCGGGGCCTCCATACCTCGAAATTCAGGGAAGGAGGCGTGCAGGAAACCGGTGGCTGCTCGTCCCGGGGCGGGTCACAGCTTTACGAAAACGACGCCATGTGCCTTAGAAGCGCACCCTGGCGGCTGTGGCGTCTTGGCTCCCGGGGTATTAGGAAGGCGTTCCACATGCTTTCCGACGGCTACCCTTCGACGCCTGACGATACTGCGAGATAGGCGGACCCAGCCGTGCCCTTCCTGACGACAAATCCGGCGCTCGCCCGCTCCCTGGCGGAAAAAGATTACGACAATCCGACGCCGGTGCAGCTCGCCGTGCTGGCGCCCGAGGCGTCAGGTCGCGATCTTCTCGTCTCGGCCCAGACGGGTTCCGGCAAGACGGTCGCCTATGGCCTCGCCATGGCGGAGACGCTGCTGGGCACCGCGGAGCGTTTCGACTTCGCGAGCGTGCCGCAGGCGCTGGTGGTGGCGCCCACACGGGAACTGGCGTTGCAGGTCCAGCGTGAGTTCGCTTGGCTTTACGCAGCGACCGGAGCCCGCATCGTCTCCTGCGTCGGCGGCATGGACCCGCGCCAGGAGCAGCGCCTGCTGGCGCGGGGCGCCCACATCGTCGTCGGCACGCCCGGCCGCCTGCGCGATCATCTGGAACGCGGCCGCCTCGACCTCTCTGCGCTGCGCGTGGCCGTGCTCGACGAGGCCGACGAGATGCTCGATCTCGGCTTCCGCGAGGATCTCGAATTCATTCTCGACGCCACCCCGCCGGAGCGGCGCAGCCTGCTGTTTTCTGCAACCATGCCGCGCGGGATCATCGCGCTCGCCAAGCGCTACCAGCGCGATGCCTTGCGCATCGAGGTGGCGGGGGCCGAAGGCGGGCACGCCGACATCGAATACCGCACCATGCGCGTTGCGCCGACCGAGGTCGAGCATGCGATCGTCAACGTTCTGCGTTATTATGATACCCCTAGCGCCATCGTGTTCTGCAACACGCGGGAGGCCGTGCGGCGTCTGCACGCCATGCTTCAGGAGCGCCAGTTCTCGGCCGTCGCGCTGTCCGGAGAACTGAGCCAGAACGAGCGCAACCACGCCTTGCAGGCGCTGCGGGACGGGCGCGCGCGGGTGTGTGTCGCCACCGACGTCGCCGCGCGGGGGATCGACCTGCCGAACCTCGGCCTCGTCATCCACGCCGACCTGCCCAACGATGCCGAAAGCTTGCAGCACCGGAGCGGCCGCACCGGCCGGGCGGGGCGCAAGGGCGTGAGCGTGCTGCTGGTGCCGCCGTTTCGCCGGCGCCGGGCCGAGGATCTCATGCGGGCGATCGGCATCCGGCCCTCATGGTCCGGCCCGCCCACCTCCGAGGACATCCGCAAGCTCGACCACGAACGGATGCTGAGCGATGCGGTCATCACCGATGAGCCGAATGAAGAGGATGCCAGCGCCGGCCTCGCGCTGCTCGCCGCGCATTCGCCCGAGCATCTGGCCGCTGCGCTGGTGCGCCTCTACAGGGCCGGCCTGCCGGCCCCGGAGGAGGTCGCCGATCCGGGTGAGCCCCGTGCCGCGCGCGACCGGGCGGCCGGCCGGGATTTCGACGGCGGCTCGGGCGCCGGCAGTGTCTGGTTCCGCCTGAATGTCGGGCGCCGCAACAATGCCGATCCCAAATGGCTGCTGCCCCTGATCTGCCGGCGCGGGAACGTGACGCGCAAGGATATCGGCGTCATCCGCATATCCGATGAGGAGACGGCTTTCGAGGTCAGCCTCGCTGCCGCCGACCGCTTCGGCAAGGCGGCCCGCAGGGCGGATGGCGACGATGTCGTCATCGAACTGTTGCCCGGCCAGCCTGCTGAGCCTTCGAAGCGGCCCGCCCGCGGGAAGCCGGCGCGCGGCTTTCCACCATCCGGGGAGCCCCCCCGCGGCAAGACGTTTCGCAACAGGCCCGCGCAGGGGAAATCTGCCGATGGCAGGGCGGAGCACGGCAAGGCCGGGTTCGAGAAGCCACGCGAGGCCAAGCCGTCTGGTCAAGGCAAAGGCGAGAACCAGCGTAGAAGCGGGCGTCCGAACGCATTCGAGGGAAAGCCAAAAGGAAAGCCGACACGACGCTCCTGATGGTGTCTCCGGCGCTATTCTCCGGCGTTGACGGTCAATGCGCGGGGAGGGGGCGCTGAAAGGATGGTGCTCGATCAGGACGCCGGGACGGGCCGTGTCCGGAGAAAGGCTTCGTGCCCAGACTGCCGATATGTGGAGAGGCGTCGAGGGCGCGACGCGGTGATGCGAGGTCCGCGGCGAAGAGACGGCTGCGGCTCGCGACACCGTCGAGGCTGTCAGCGGCCGTGCTCAGGGCAATGGCGCGGCCGGTGAACTTCCGGCCGCCGCTGGTCGCTTGGGGGGCGCGAGCAACTGCGGTTGCGCCCGCGGCCTTGATCTTCGTCGCCGCCTTCGGCACGCTCGCCGTGTCCTGCTGTCCCGACACGACCCTCCATGCCGTCGCGATCCAACAGGCGGCCGCCTCGGCAAGCGCTCCCCGCTTTGCTCTTCCGGGGCGCCGGTGTGGTCGTCCCGCCTTGACCTCTCGCCTGCAGCCAATCGTCCGCCCCATCTTTCGCAGCCAGACGCCGGCCGAGGGCGGCTATTCCTAGAGCTCCCGGAGAAGACCCATGCCCACCTTGTTCGATCCCATCCAGATGGGTGCCATCGCGGCGCCGAACCGCATGTTCATGGCGCCCCTGACCCGTGGCCGCGGCACGCGCGAGCATGTGCCCACCGCGCTCATGGCGGAATATTATGCCCAGCGCGCCAGCGCCGGCCTCATCATTTCCGAAGCCACCGGCATCAGCCGACAGGGCCTCGGCTGGCCCTTCGCGCCAGGTATCTGGAGCGACGAGCAGGTCGCCGCCTGGCGGCCGGTGACGGACGCGGTGAAGAGCGCCGGCGGGCGCATGGTGTGCCAGCTCTGGCACATGGGGCGGATCGTGCATCCGAGCTTCCTTGACGGCGCCAAGGCCGTTTCCGCATCGGCGACGACCGCGCCGGCCTACGCCCATACCTATGACGGCAAGCAACCCCATGCCGAGGCCCGTGCCCTCGATGCCGCCGAGATCCCCGGCCTGCTCAACGACTATCGCCGGGCGGCCCGCAACGCCCTCCTCGCCGGCTTCGACGGCGTGGAGATCCACGCCGCGAACGGCTATCTGATCGACCAGTTCCTGCGCGCCTCGGCCAATCACCGCACCGATGCCTACGGCGGCTCCATCGAGAACCGCGCCCGTCTGCTGCGCGAGGTGACGGAGGCCGTGGCCGGAGAGATCGGCGCCGACCGCACGGGCGTGCGCCTGTCGCCCAACGGGGAGAGCCAGGGCGTCAACGATCCCGATCCGGTGCCCCTGTTCCGCCACGCCGCGCAGATCCTGTCGGACATCGGCATCGCCTTCCTCGAACTGCGCGAGCCGCCACCGGAGGGCACCCGCGGCACGCCGGACCATCCGCCGGTCCATCCGGAGATCCGGGCCGTGTTCGACGGGCCGCTAGTGCTGAATTCCGATTTCGACGGCGCCCGTGCCATGGCCGCCCTTGAGAAGGGCGAGGCGGACGCCATCGCCTTCGGCCGCGGCTTCCTTGCCAATCCCGATCTGCCCTCCCGCATCCGGCACGCGATTCCGCTCGCGCCGGACCACATGGAGACCTGGTACACGCAGGGGCCGGAGGGCTACACCGATTATCCCACCGCCGACGCGGCGCTGCTCGACGAGGCGCTCGAGGAGACCTTCCCGGGTTCCGACCCCATTGCCACCGGCGATTTCCGCTAGTTGCGGCAAGCGAGGGCTCGGCGTTCTTCGCCGAGCCTTTCCTCCGAAGCAGGAGACGCCCGCCGCGGTGTCTGTTGCAGCGGGCATTCCGTTTCGCCGACCGTCGGGGTATGAGCCTCAGCAAGATCATTCCACGATGAAACGGTCATGCCCGAAACCTCCACCTTCCCAGATCCCAAGGTTGCTCTAGTCACGGGCGCGGCGCGCGGCATCGGACTTGCCGTGGCGCGCAAGTTCATTGCCGACGGCTGGCGGGTGGCGCTGCTCGATATCGAGCCCCTGCTGCTCCAGGAGGCCTTCGCCGCCCTGGCGGAGCCCGAGCGCACGCTCGCATTGGTCTGCGATGTGGCTGATCCGGCGGCGGTCGCTGCCGCGGTTCAGGCGATCGACGCCCGGTTCGGTCGGCTCGATGCGCTGGTCAACAATGCCGGTATCGCCGTGTTCAAGCCCATTCTCGAGACGACGGACGCGGAATGGAGCCGTGTGCTCGATGTCAACTTGTCCGGCCCGTTCAACTGCACCAAAGCCACCGTGCCGCTGATCGCGCGTCAGGGTGGTGGGGCTATCGTCAACATCACGTCCATCTCCGGGCTGCGGGCCTCGACCCTGCGGGCCGCCTACGGCACCAGCAAGGCTGCGCTCGCGCACCTCACCAAGCAGCTCGCGGTGGAACTCGCGGGCTTCGGCATCCGCGTCAACGCGGTGGCGCCGGGGCCGGTGGACACCGCCATGGCGAAAGAGGTGCATTCGCCCGCGATCCGCGCCGACTATCACGACGCCATCCCGCTCGCCCGCTATGGGCTGGAGGAGGAGCTCGCGGAGGCGGTCCTCTTCCTGTGCAGTGACAAGGCAAGCTACATCACCGGGCAGGAACTCGCCGTGGACGGCGGCTTCGACGCTGCGGGCATCGGACTGCCGACCCTGCGCGGTGCCGTCCGCCGCGGCTAACCTCTTGCTCTGGGCCGCGGACTCCTGACACGTCGATCCCGTGCGCACTTGAAAGCGGCAAGGGGACGAAGCCGCTACGGGGCCGTGCCGGACGCGCGGCCCCGTTGTCGCTCAGTTCGCCTTCTTCTCGCCGCGCGCGGCGATGATGGCCGGGCAGGCGCTTTCGGAGAGCGGGCGGAAGGCCTCGTCGCCGGGCAGCGTGGCGACCAGCTTGTAGAGGTCCCACTCGCCCTTGGAGGCGTCCGGCGCCTTCACCTCGAACACGTAGAAATCGTGCACCATGCGGCCGTCCGCCCGAAGCTTGGCGTTGCGCACGACGTCGTCCTTGATGGGCAGCTCGCCCATCTTCTTCACCACGGTCTCGGCATCATCGCTCTTCGTGGCCGCCACCGACTTCAGATAGTGCAGGACGGAGGAATAGACGCCGGCGTGGATGGCGGACGGGATCTTGCCATTCTGCGCCTTGAAGCGCTCCGAGAAGGCGCGGGTGCCGTCGTCGAGGTCCCAGTAGAAGCCTTCGGAGAGCAGCGTTCCCTGCGCCACCGGCAGGCCCACGCTCTTCACGTCCAGCGCGGTGAGGAAGAAGGCGACGAGCTTCTGCTTCGAGGTGGTGATGCCGAATTCGCGGGCGGTCTTGATGCCCGTCACCGTGTCGTTGCCGGCGTTGGCGAGGGCGATGATGTCGGCGCCCGAACCCTGGGCGGTCAGCAGGGGCGAGGAGAGGTCCACCGCCGGGAAGGGGTGGCGCACGGAGCCGAGCACCTTGCCGCCCTTCTTGCCCACCACCGTCTTGGCGTCCGCCTCCAGTTGCTGGCCGAGGGCATAGTCCGCCGTCACCAGATACCAGGAGGTGCCGGGCTGGGTGAGGCGGTTGGCGATGCCGGCCACCTGCACATAGGTGTCCCACATCCACTGCACCACATGGCCGGGCTGGCAGGCATCGCCGGTGAGGCGCGCGGTGCCGCCGGGGAAGAGCGCGACGCGGTTCTTCTCCTTCATCAGCGGCGCGATGGCGAGCTGGATGGAGGCGTTGGACATGTCGGCGAGGACGTCCACGCCGTCCTGATCGATCCACTTGCGTGCGGTGGCGGAGGCGATGTCCGCCTTGTTCTGGTGGTCGGCGGAGACCATCTCGATCTTCATGCCGGCGCATTCGGCCTTCAGGCAGTCGTCGATGGCCATCTGGGCGGCGATGAGTGAGCCCTTGCCGGTGATGTCGGAATAGACGCCGGACATGTCGGTGAGCACACCCACCTTCACCGTGCCGCCGGAGATTTCCGCCGCCGCCGGAGCCGCGGCAAGTCCCGCCGCCAGGGCCAAGGCGAGGGGGCCGAATTTCGCTGTCATGGATGTCCTCCCGTTCGTGTTTTTTATTGGTCGGCCGTCACCAGTGGACCATGGGCAGGCCCGCCACCGGTGAGCGGAAGAAGGGAATGCGGGTGCCGCGCAGGCTGCCCACATAGACGGTCCTGAGGTCCGGCCCGCCGAAGGTCACGCTGGCGAACCACGGCGCGATGGTGCCGCCGCAGGCGAGCATCAGCTCCGGCGTCACGGCGTCTTTCTCCAGGGCGGCCATCAGCACCTTGCCGGCCGGGCTGCCGTGGTCGTCGTCGAGGATGATGCGCAGGTCGCCGTCCGGGGTGATGGCGAAGATGCGGTCCGTCATCACATGGGTGCCCCAGAGGTTGCCATGGGCGTCGAAGGCGATGCCGTCGATGAAGGCGCCATGGTCGGAGGGGCCGAAGGTCTCGCGGTCCACGAGATCGCCATTGGGCAGGGCCCTGAGGCGCGTCACCCGCTTGCCGCCCGTCTCCACCACATAGAGCCATTCCTCGTTGGCGTCGAAGCGGATCTCGTTGGTGAAGCAGAAGCCGTCCGCGACGATGCGCAGGTGTCCGTTCTCGTAGAGCGCCACATAGCCGTCCGAGACGTTCGGGCTCATGGCCTGCATCCAGTTCCTGATGCGGGTGGAGATGGTGAGCCAGATGCGGTCGCGGCTGTCGCGCAGCACGAAATTGACCTTGCCGATGGGCGCGCCGTCGATGGTGTCGGCGAGCACGCGGGATTGGCCGTCGCGGGTCATGATCTCCAGCCGGTCGGTGCCGAAATTGGAGATCAGGATGTCGCCGTTGCGGGCGAAGGCGAGGCCGTTGGGCAGCGTGCCGGAGACGAAGCGCGTCTCCTCGTCGGTGGCGGAGGCGAAATGCGTCGCCTCGCTCTGCGCGATCAGCTTCTGGGTGCCGTCTGGGCGGATGTGGACCACACCGCCGCGCGCATCCGCGCTCCACAGGGAGCCGTCACGCTCGGCAAGGATGCATTCGGGACGCTGCAGGCCCTCGCCCACATAGGCGATGGCGGCGGGGTCTACCGTAAAGCCGTCGATGGGGTTGGGCGTGGCCATGGCGTTCCTCAGGTTTTCAGAAGCTTACCTTGTCGGCACCCTTCAGGCCGAGGGTGGCGCGGGCCTCGTCCGGGGTGGCGATCTCGTGTCCGAGTTCTTCCAGGATGCGGCGGATCTTCGCCACCTGCTCGGCATTGCTGGATGCGAGCTTGCCGCGGCCGATGAACAGGCTGTCCTCCAGCCCCACCCGCACATTGCCGCCCATCATGGCCGCCTGCGTCGCGAACGGCATCTGGTGGCGGCCGGCGGCGAGCACCGACCAGTGATAGTCCTTGCCGAACAGCTTGTCGGCCGTGCGCTTCATGAACATCAGATTGTCCATGTCCGGCCCGATGCCACCGAGGATGCCGAAGATGAGCTGCAGGAACACCGGCGGGCGGAACCAGCCCTGATCGAGGCAATGGGCGAGATTGTAGAGGTGGCCCACGTCGTAGCATTCATGCTCGAACTTGGTGCCGTGCTCCTCGCCCAGCATCTTGTAGATGCGTTCGATGTCGCCGAACGTGTTGCGGAAGATGAAGTCCTTGGTGCCAGTGAGGTAGGGCTCCTCCCAGTCGTGCTTCCAGTTGGAATAGCGCTTCGCCAGCGGGTGCAGGGCGAAGTTCATGGAGCCCATGTTCAGCGAGCACATCTCCGGCGCGGCCTTCAGCGGCGCGGCGAGGCGGTCCTCCACCGTCATGTTCAGGCCGCCGCCGGTGGTGATGTTGATCACGGCGTCGGTCGCCTGCTTGATGCGCGGCAGGAATTCCATGAACACGGCGGGATCGGGCGTGGGCCGCCCGTCCTTGGGATCGCGGGCGTGGAGGTGCAGGATGGCGGCGCCGGCCTCGGCGGCCGCGATGGCCTGCTCGGCAATCTCGTTGGGCGTGATGGGCAGCGCGTCGGACATGGTGGGCGTGTGGATGCCGCCCGTCACCGCGCAGGTGATGATGACCTTGCTCAAGACATGTCTCCGCCAAGGAAGCGTTTTGGGAAGCGTTTTGGAAAGTGTTCAATCGGGAAGGATGGCGACGGCCCGCGTCCAGCCGGCGGAGGCGGCGCGCACCTTCACCGGGAAGCAGCTGATGGTGAAGCCGGTGGCAGGCAGCGCCTCGAGATTGTGGAGCTTCTCGATCTGGCAGTAGCCCTTCTCGCGCCCGGCCTTGTGGCCTTCCCATATGAGGGAGGCATCGCCCGTCTCGGCGAAGCGGCGCGAGGTGAAGGAGAAGGGCGCATCCCAGCTCCAGCCGTCTGTGCCCACCACGCGCACGCCCTGGTTCACGAGGTGGAGCGTGGCATCGCGGCCGAAGCCGCAGCCTTTGTCGATATAGTCGGGCTGGCCGTAGGCTGCGCCGGCCGAGGTGTTCGCCACCACGATGTCGAGCGGGTTCAGGGTATGGCCGATGCGGGCGAGCTCCGCGTCGATCTCGGCGGGCGTCACCACATGTCCGTCCGGCAGATGGCGGAAGTCCAGCTTCACGCCGGGGCGGAAGCACCAGTCGAGCGGGATCTCGTCGATGGTGATGGCGCGGGCACCGCCGTCCATGGTGGGGTGATAGTGCCAGGGCGCGTCCACATGGGTGCCGTTGTGGGTGGAGATGTGGGCCGTCTCCACCGCCCAGCCCATGCCCTCGGGCAGTTGCTCGGGCTTCAATCCGGGGAAGGCGGCGCACAGGGTGGCGGCGGTTTCCGTGTGGACGGAATAGTCGATGCGGACCCGCTGGAAGGGCGGGTCGGCGGGTACGTCGTTTTCCAGCGGAATGGAGATATCGACGAATCTTGGCACGGCGTCTCGTCCTCCCGGCCCATCGCGCAGGCTTCGTTTTGTACAGTCGTATATGTTATTGTACAATTGTACAAGTCGGCGTGACGCCATGGCTGGTGCGGATGCACCGGTAACGCTAGAAAAGGTCCATGGAGACGACAAAGAAGCCATCTTCCGCCAGGCGCTCCGCCTCGCCGTCCGGACGGGGAAAGGGCGCGCGCCGCTCGGCAATCGCGCCCGGCGATCCGCAGCGGCCGGATCGCCGGCAGGACATTCTCGCCAGCGCGGAATTTCTCTTTGCCGAGCGAGGCTATGCCGCGGTCTCAGTGCGCGACATCGCCGCTCGCGCCGGCGTGCCGGTGGCCCTGGTGGGTTATTATTTCGGCCGCAAGCCGGAATTGCTCGCCACCGTCTTCGCCCACCGACAGGCCAATCTCGACGAGCGCATCTCCCGCATCCGCGAGATCGGGGCGCGTGGCCCCGGGGAAGGGCGGGTGGCGGAGATCGTCACCGCGTGGGCGGAGCCGGTGGTGCGGCTGCACGATTCGGCGAGCGGCGACAGCTTCTCCCTGCTGGTCGCCCGCACCGCCTGGGACCCCGGCCCGGAAGCCACCGAGACCATCGAGCGCTTCTATGATCCGCTGGTCCGCGCCTTCCTGGAGGCCATGGCCATCGCGCTTCCCGGTTGCCCGGACGACCGGCTGCTCTGGGCCTATGAATATGCCGTCGGCGCCCTGCTGATGTATGTGGCCGACAAGCGCATCGAACGCCTGTCCGGGGGCCGGGCGACGGCGGGCGATCCGGCGCTGTTCGAGGATTTTGTGCGGTTCGTCACCGCCGGCCTCAATGCCATGTGCGGCTCTGCGCCGCCGCGATAGAGGGGCCGCCGGGTGACGGGAGCGGCAGCAAGAGGCTTGTCCCTTCGCGGTTCGCCGAACGCTTCAACGTTACCGCGCCTGCATCCTCAGGCCGGCGTCCAGCCGGAGGACGGAGCCGTTGATCATGGGGTTGGCGACGATGCTGAGGACCATGCGGGCGAATTCGTCCGGCCGGCCGGGACGCTTGGGGAACGGGATGACCTCGAAGACGCGGTCCTGCACCTCCTGCGTCATCGCCTCCACCATGGGCGTGCCGAACAGTCCGGGCGCGATGGCGGCGACGCGAATGCCGTGGCGCGCCAGTTCGCGGGCGGCCGGCAGGGTCAGGGACGCAACGCCGCCCTTCGCCGCCGCATAGGCCGTCTGGCCGATCTGGCCTTCATAGGCCGCGACCGACGCGGTGTTGATGATGACGCCGCGCTGGCCTTCGTCATCCGGCGCATTCTCCACCATGGCAGCGGCGGCGAGGCGGAGCCAGTTGTAGGTGCCCGTGAGATTGACGCGGACGATGCGCTCGAATTCACTGAGGGAGCCCGGCCCCTCCTTCTCCACGATCCGGGCCCCTGGCGCGATACCGGCGCAATTCACCAGCAGGTGAGGACGGCCGCGTTCCGACAGGATCCGCGCGAAGGCGGCTTCGGACGCTGCTCCATCGGCCACGTCGCAGGCGAGGGCCAGCGCCCCGGTCTCTTGCGCGAGGGCCGACATGCCCGCCTCCTTCAGGTCCACCAAGGCAAGGCGGGCGCCGAGGCCGGCGAGGCGGCGGGCGGTGGCGTTGCCGAGGCCGGAGGCGGCGCCGGTGACGATGGCAACCTTGTCCTTCAAATCCATGATGACCCCATTCATGTGACAGGCGCAGATGACATGCGCAGGCGATCGCCCCGCGGCAGCGGGACGGACGAAACGATCGGGGATGAAATTTCGCGTGCGGCTCAGGCGATCTGGTCGACGAAACGCACGAAGTTCTCCAGAGGCTCTCGCACCGTGGTGAAGGTGTTCTCCGGAGCCTCGGGATCGGCGAAACCGAGCGCCATGCTGCAGACGATCATCTGCGTGTCGGGAATGGCGAGGCGACGCGCGATGACCGCGCCATAGGCGTTGAAGGCCGCCTGCGGGCAGGTGTGAAAGCCGAACGCCCGCGCGGCGATCATGATGTTCTGAAGGAACATGCCGTAGTCGAGCCAGGAGCCCCGCTCCAGGTCGCGGTCGATGGTGAAGATGAGGCCCACGGGCGCGTCGAAGAACAGGAAGTTGCGGGCGAGCTGCTGGCGCATCCGCTCGGTGTCGCCCTTGGCGATGCCAAGCGTGCCATAGAGATCCCACCCCACCTTGCGGCGACGGGAGAGATAGGGCTCGCGCCATTGCCGCGGGTAATAGGCAAATTCCTCCGTGCCGGGATCGCCGGCGAGGGAGAGGGCGTGGAGTTCGCGCGTCAGCGCCGCGAGCGGTTCGCCCCGCAGCACCAGCACCTGCCATGGCTGGATGTTGGTGCCGGAGGGCGCGCGGGCCGCAAGCTCCAGTATGGCCGCGACGGTCTCGTCGCCGACCGGTGTCGGCAGGAAGGCGCGGATGGAGCGGCGCGAGCGGATGGCGTCCTCGGCCGAGATGGCGCCGCAGGTGACAGCGGCGGGGGAGGGGGCGGGCGCACTCATTTTTCGGGCATATCCACTGGAGTGGCCATGTCGAGATTGGCGAGCTCGTAGCCGCGCTTGAAGTCCAGGATGTGCTTCTCCATCCAGTCCCGCGCGCGCTTCTCGTCATGATCGCGCACCGCCGCGAAGATCGCCTCATGGGCCACCAGCAGGCGCTCGCCGGCATTGAGGCGCGACATCACCTTCAGGAAGGGCGGATAGAACAGCTCGGAGATGGGCAGGCGTGCCATCTGGATGGCCCGGTTGCGGGTGGCGCGGGCGACCAGATCGTGGAACTCTATGTCGAGGGCTGTGAGGCTGGTGGAATCCTTCAGCGCCTTGCGCGTCTCCTCGAGATTGCGCTCCAGATCCTCGAGGTCGGCCGCATCGCTGCGCTGGGCGGCGGAGGCTGCGGCGGCGGGTTCTAGCGCGTACATGGCCTCCCACAATTCCTCGAACGTCACCTGATGCAGGACCATCGCCGCCGTGAGCCGGCGGGAAATGTCGCCGGACTGGGGGATGGAGGCATAGAGCTTCTTCCGCCCTGCCTCGCGCCTGACGAAGCCGTTCTGCTCCAGCACGCGGATGGCTTCGCGGATGGTGGAGCGGTTCACGCCCAGCTTCTCGGCGAGCCCGGCCTCGGAGGGCAGCAGATCCCCCGGCGCGATTTCGCCGGCCAGGATCTTGTCCTCGATGGTGCGGGCGACGAGACGGAAGGCAGGCTCCACCTGCACCGGATCAAGCGCGAGCGACATCGGGGACCATCCTCTCGGCGGCGCGGGCCTTCTCCAGGTCGCGCAGCACCTTGCGTTGCACCTTCCCGGTCATGGTCTTCGGCAGCTCGCCGAGAAAC